>NZ_AZAX01000002.1:0-90885 GCF_001021175.1 Marinitoga sp. 1155
CATTTAAATTGTCCAAAACAAAAACATTTCTAGAACTTCTGAACATGGTATCACCTCCAATAAGTTTTGGGTACAATATAATAATACTACAAAAGTAAATCAACACCAAGTGTGGGGGTGATGCCCTTTTTAGAAATAGCTTATAATCAATATTCTGTAAATTGAATTTACACTATTAATCTAATTAATTTTGAGGGGGGATAAGTATGAAAAAACTCATTTATTTTATAATGTTGATAGGATTTGCTTCAATTATCTTTTATGGATGCTTAAATAGTAAAGAAATATTGGCGAATAATAATTTTGAAATTGATTATTCAGAAAATTGGGCTGTAGAGAATGTTGAAGGTGTTCCCGGGGAAATTTTAAAACTTGGAATAATTGGATCCATTAAAACCTTAACTCCATTTGCAACTATTACAGAGAACGAAAGCAAATTAATTAACTTGTTTTTAGATTCGTTAATGTATATTTCAAATGATGGTATACATAGTAAATCTGGATTGGCTAAATCTGTAAATGCAGAAGTAACTGAAGATGGTAGTACAATGTATACTTTTGAACTTGGAGATAATATAAAGTGGTCTGATGGAGAACCACTAACCATAGATGATGTAATATGGACCTTTAAAAATATATGGTTTAATCCTTTATATAGTAAATATGTAGGAATTGAAGATCAAAACGGTGACCTACCCAAAATCGTTAAAATTAATGACAATACTATTCGATTTATTTATAATTCAAAATATAGACTTGGATATGAACGAATAGCATCTGCTAAAATTCTACCAAAACATATTTTAGAAAATTATGTTAATGATAGTGATTTTGAAAATGTTTGGAATTTAGATAACTTGAATTCTGAATTGTTTGTGGGGTCTGGTCCTTTTATACCAAAAAGGTATTTACCAGATGAAGAAATAGTTTTTGAAAAAAATCCTAATTATTATAGGAAAGATAAAAATGGAAATTCTCTACCATATTTAAATCAGATAATTTATAAAATAGCTAATGATGAGGATGAAATGAAAAACTTTTTTATTAATGGTGAGATAGATATTTATGAGTTTTTGCCAAGTGACTATGAAAGTATTAAAAATTTGTCTGAAGAAAAAAACTGGGAAATCATAGAAGGGAAACCTTTGTATGGGACACAATTTATAGCTTTTAATTTTAATGCCAAAGATGCTATCAAAAGACAATGGTTTAGAAATAAGTACTTTAGACGTGCAATTTCCAGAATATTAGACAGAGATAAAATAATTCAAAATGTATATTATAATCATGGAACAGCATTATATGGTCCTTTATCACCTTCATCATTTTTTTATAATTCTAAAGTTGAAAATTTAAATCTTGATTATTCTGTGGATGGGGCAATTTCTGAACTTGATAAAGGCGGATTTAAATTAGAAAATGGCATTTTGTACGATTCAAATGGTAATCAAGTAACATTTAATTTAATAACAAATATCAATAACACTATAAGATTAGAAATCGGTAACATTCTAAAAGAAGACTTAAAGAAAATTGGAATAGAGATTACATTTACACAAATTGAATTCAATGATTTAGTTTCTAAATTAGTTGGTACAGGTGATTGGGAAAGTGTTATTATAGGTTTTACAGGTTCAGTAGATCCAGCATCAAGTTGGAATGTATGGAGGACAGATGGAGGGTTACACTTCTGGAATTTTTCACCAGAAATAAGACCAGATATGTTCGATGATGAATTAAGAGCAGATTATGTAGTGCCTGAATATGAGAAAAGAATTGATGAAATCATGAGATTGCAAGTCGAAACTTATGGAGAAGAACTTGAAAATTTATTTAATGAATTTCAACTATTGGTAAGTGATAATCAAATTTTGGTTTATACTGCATCTCCAAATTATCTTGCTGCATATAATAAAAATATTCATGTATATAATATTGATTCTCCTACACAAGTGGCAGGTATTTTGTGGAAAATTTGGAATATATGGAAAGAACATTAATTTGGTTAGAGGCATTATATATGAAAAAAATATTTATTCTTTTCATTATTTTATTGTTTATGTTTTCATGCACAAAAATAAATAGATTACCTCTTGTAAAAACTAATGTAATATTTGAAATTGATTTATCTGATTTGCGTTTTGAAAATGAAAATATTAATTATGTAAAAATTAAACTATATAATTCATTTAATAATTATGAAAAAGATTTAAATTATTTAAATAATAAAGCTACAGGAAATTATAATAATATTGAAGTTGGTACATATAATTTAATCTTAAAAGCTTATTATAAAAATAATAATGAAAAGAAGTTACTTGCTATTGGTTATAGAAAAAATATTTTTATAGCAGATAATAAAACTAATGTTATAAATACGCTGGATACTTTAAAAACTATATATTTTGACAAGGATTCTATTATAGATTTAACAATTGGGGAACCAGACACATTAGATCCACATCAAGCATACGATACAGCAAGTGGAGAAGTTATTTATAAGGATTAACTGGAAAATCATGGTCAGAATTAGTAAATCCTGAAACAAAAGAACCAGTAAATGATGAAGCAAAACAGATATTATTAGATTTCTATGAAAAATATATAAATTCAAAAGTTGAAGTAGATGGAGATTACGTAGTATTCCATTTAGCAGCACCAAAAGTATATTTCTTAAACATCATAGCTCAGGGTTCATCATGGGGAGCAATATTAGACAGTAAAGCAGCAATGGGATTAGGATTATGGGACGGAAAAGCAGACGGATGGTGGAAATTCCATGATTGGAAAAAAGAAGATTCACCATTATATACAAAAGAAATAGGTTCAGGGCCATATGAATTAGTAGAATGGAACAGAGCAGAACAGAAAGTAACATTAAAAGCATTCACAGAATACTGGAGAGGTCTAGCAAAAGTTGAAAACGTAGTTATCTGGGGAGTAGATAAATGGTCAACAAAAAAAGCATTATTAGAAAAAGGTGAAGCTGATATAATATATGTTCCGTATGAACACATACCAGAAATACAAAACGATTTAGATTTAAAGATAATCAATAATTTATCAACACTTTCTATCACTGCTATGGCTTTTAATTGGAATATATCACAAGATAGTCCCTATATTGGAAGCGGAAAATTAGATGGAAATGGTATACCAGTAGATTTCTTTTCAGATAAAAATGTAATATTAGGATTTATTTATTCTTTTAAATATTCTAAACTAATAGATTCTGTTCTTGGTGGAAACGGTAAAATTATTCCTACCTGTTTACCTCAAGGTGTTTTAGGATATTCTGATACTCTTCATAAACCTGCATATTATTATAATACTGCAATCAGATATTTCAAGGACGCATTTAATGGAGATTTATGGGAAAGGGGTTTTAAAATTACAATTTTATATAATGTTAATAATTTTTCAAGGCAGAAAGTTGCTGAGATATTAGCTGAATCATTAAAAAATATTAATTCTAAATTTGAAATTAAAGTGAAAGAAGTTGATTGGCCAACATTTTTAGATGCAAGAAATAATGGTAAAATGCCTTTATATGTCTTAGGTTGGTTGGCAGATTATCCGGATCCAAACAATTTTATTTATACATTTTATCATAGTAATGGTACATATGGTTACTATTATGGTGAAAAATATACGCAATTTGCAAACAAATCTCAGGCATTTTTTGACGGAAAATCTTTAAATGAAATAATTATTGATGCAACAGAAGAATCAACCATAAATTTTAGAGAAGATATATATATAAAAATTCAAAAGTTTGTTATTAGTGAAGGAATAAATGTTCCATTATACCAACCACTAAAAAATAAGGTTTTTAGAGAATGGTTAAAAGGTTTTGAATTCAATCCTATAGTTCCAGGAGATGACTTTTATAAGTATGAAAAAATAGAATAAAAAATGCGGTGAACGTCGTATTTTTTATTGTTTATTTAATGATTTTTTGAAATATTGGATAGTTTGAATGTACTTGTTCTATTAAAAAATGAGCTTTTGCGAAGGCAAAAGCTCATAAAATATTATTTATAAATTCAACTATAAAATAAATTAAATAGAGTTTTTTCCGGATTTGTTGTATATATAATAATCTTTTTTTCTTCTGGAAAATGATTGAATTTTCTCGAATGTTTTTTAAGCTTCTTGATATCAATATCAAGTGATTTTTTATATTCTATTATTAATGTATTATCATATATTTCAATATTTTTAGCTCCTTTTTGATATGTTATAATTCTTAGTTTTGTATATTTTAATAAATTTTCAAGTTCAATTGGGATTTTTCCAAATCTATCTTCTATATCTTTTTTTATATTTTCTATGTTGTCTATTTTATTTTCATTGGCGATTTCTCTATATATACGCATTCTTTCAATGGGATTAGAGATATATTTTTCAGGTATGATAATAGGCATTTTTATACCTTTTATTTCCAGATCAATTTTCTCAGATACTTGTTGTTTTATATCTTTAGAATAGTATTCAGCTATTGTTTTGTTCAATATTTCTTTATACATATTTAATCCAATATTATTTATATGTCCTTTTTGTTCTATCCCAAGTAAATCGCCAAATCCTCTAATTTCCAAATCATGTAAAGCTAGTTTAAATCCGCTTCCCGGACCTGAAATATTTTTTATTGATTCTAATCTTTTCATGGTTTCTGTTTTTAGATTATTTTTATATAGAAAATATGCAAAAGCTCTTTTATTACTTCTTCCCACGCGACCTCTCAATTGATATAATTGAGAAATTCCATATTTTTCAGCATCATCAACAATTAATGTATTTGCATTTGGTATATCAATTCCATTTTCTACAATTGTTGTGGATATTAATACATCTATTTCACCTTCATAAAACATTTTTATTATTTTTGATAGATATCTTTTAGGCATTCTACCATGAGCAGCAATAATTTTAGCTTCTGGAACTATTTCTCTTAAGGAATTTTCTACATTTTCTATATCGTTAATTCTATTGTGTATATATAGAACCTGTCCTCCTCTGGCTTTTTCTCGCAATATTGCTGTTCTTATAATTTTTTTGGAATATTTGAATACAAAAGTTTCTACAGGAATCCTCCCAAAAGGTGGAGTTGAAATTATTGATAAATCTCTTAATCCAGTTAATGAGAAGTATAAGGTTCTTGGTATAGGTGTTGCACTCATTGTTAAAACATTTATTCCGTGAGATAATTCTTTTAGTTTTTCTTTTTGAAATACTCCAAATCGTTGTTCTTCATCAATCACTAAAAGTCCAAGTTTTTTAAATTGTATTTTTTTATTTAATAAAGCATGTGTTCCTATTATTACATCAATTTTTCCTGAATTTATATTATCTATAATTTTTTCCTTTTCTTTTAAAGTTTTAAAGCGATCTATTAGCTCTATGTTTATACCAATTTCTTCAAATCTCTCTTTTATATTATTATAATATTGTTGAGCCAATATTGTGGTTGGAACAAGGATGGCAGCTTGATAACCAGAACTTACGCATCGGACAACAGCGCGCAATGCAACTTCTGTTTTCCCAAAACCGGCATCACCCGCAATTAACCTATCCATAGGTTTTGTTGAAGATAAATCAGCTAATGTTTCTTCTATAGCTTTTTCCTGATCAATTGTTTCAATATATTCAAATGTTTTTTTGAATTGTTCTTCAATATCTTCATCACCCTTTAATGATATACCGGTAGTATATTCTCTTAATGCATACAATTTTACCAGTTCTTTTATTTTTTGCCTAATATTATCTTCGACTTTTTTCTTTCTTTTTTGCCATGAAGACGATCCAATTTTATCAATTTTAACTAAATCTTTGTCTCCTATATATTTAGTAATTTTGTCTATTCTCTCTACAGGTAAAAATACTTTTGCATTATTTGCATATTCTAATTTTATTAATTCTTTTTCTCCAGAAGTTGTTTTAACTTTTTCTAATCCTTTATATATACCTATTCCATAATTTTCATGAACTATTAAATCATTGATTTTCAAATCTTCCCAATCTAAAATAGGTAAGGATTCGTTTTTTTTGTGTGCTATTTTTTTTATAATAAAGTTATGCTTATCAATTTCTATAGACTTATATTTTAAATTTATAATGTTTTCTAAATTTTTTCCACTGTATTCTTTATATATGATTTTATAAAAATCTGAAGATATAAATTCTAAATTTTCTCTTTCTCTTTCATAAAAAGACTTAATACTTTCTTTTTCATTTATAATAAATATATCTGTTTTTTTTAGATCAATATAATCAAGTACTGTATTTTTTTCTTCATATAATAGACCGGGTATAGTTTCAAATTTCTCAATTTCAATTGGAATATCTTTATGATGATATTTTTCTTTTAATTTTTCTATATTTTTATAAAAATTTTTTTCGAATTTATATATAAACTCAGTGCCAGGAATAAATATAAAGTTTTTAAGATTATTAATACTTTTCTGAGAATTAATATCAAATTGAGTTATCCTTGTAATTTCATTATCAAATAATTCTATTCTAATTGGATTGTTATATATAGGAATAAATATATCTTTTACAAAGCCTTTGTGTGAATACTCGCCAAATTCGTATACATTCCAGACTTTATCATATCCATATAAAAAGGGATTAATACTGAAATCATCATTGAGTGAAAAATTAAAAATATTTTCTTTAAAAATATTTTTTGGTATAGTATATCTTGATAATGCATGAAATGTTGTAAAGATTGTCAATTCTTTTTGATTTAAAATATTATATAAAGTATTTATCCTTGAAGCATTTATTTTTTTTGATATTTTTATAGATTCAAATGGGAAAACATCGTAATTTGGATATAGAAAAATATTTTCTTCTAAAAAGTTTTCTAAATTCCATGTTTCTGGGAAAATTAATATTTTATATTTCTTTTTTGATTTTTTGATTATCTCGTTTATTATTTGAACCACCTCACATATAAAAAACGGACTTTCGTCCGTTAAATTCTTATATCCAATGAATGTCCTCTATATTCATCTACAATTAAACGCTTCTTTTCGGCATTCTCTTTTTTAGACTCCTGTCTCTGTTTATATTCTTGAGATGTGCCTTTATTATCTGCATTAATATTTTTAGATTCTGATTTTTCATCGGTGTTTTTTACCTGAGACTTAGCTTCTTCATTCTTTTTTATGTGTTCTTCCAGATTAGTTGTACGCGCTGCTAAAAGTGCGTTGTTTAAATTCTGTATATTATTTGAAATATCAACATTTGTAATGTATGAAATGCTCAGGTTGATAGGGTCAGGCATGTTAATCACCGCCTAATTTTTTCTTTAATTTGCTGATAATTGAAGTATGAATTTGGGAAACTCGAGATTCCGAAATATCTAAAACTTTACCAATTTCTTTAAAGGTCAATTCTTTTTCATAATACAAAGATAGTATAAGCTGCTCTCTTTCATTTAGACTCAATATAGCTTTTTTGAGTTCATTTTTTAAAATATCTTTATAAGCTAAAATCTCCGGGTCATTTTCATCAATATCAGATTCAACATTTATTTCATTATTTGTTAATAAAAAAGAATCTAAACTCAATATATGGCTTCTATGCAATTCAGCCTTTAATTTTTTTACATCTTTTTCTGAAATCTGAAGAATATTTGCCAGTTCATCATCACTTATATAATCGTCTATATTTTGTTCAGCTAAAATTTCTTCCATTTTTTTTATTTTATGTCTTAACTCTTTTGGAAGCCAGTCAATTTTTCTTAAATAGTCGAGCATAGCTCCCCTTATTCTTTTTATAGCAAATGAATAAAAAGATACCCCTTTTTTTGGATTATACTTATCTAAAGATTGAAGTAGTCCTATAATCCCTTCCTGTATTAAATCATCAAGTTCTACATTTTTTGGAAGGGTGGATAATAAATTTAAAGCTATATATTTTATTTTAGGCAAGAAATTTTTTATTATGTCATCTCTATTTATATTTTTCATTATTTATTAATCACTGCCTTTATAGTTGTATTTAAAATTATGATTACAGCAATACTTATTATAGAGCGTAAAATAGAAGTTATAAAAAAATTTTTTGATATTACTAAATTTATAAATAGAAAAATAAAGAATAATACAGCGTAAAATTTTAATTCAAAATTTGAAAATTTCAACTTTTTCACCACCACCCACCTTTTTAACCATAACTTCACCAGTATCAAGATTAAACTCTATACTTCTCGCTCTGTTTCCTCCAGTATCTTCTGCTATAATTTTGATTCTTTCTTTTTTTAGTTGTTCTTTTACAGCAATAACATTTTTTTGACCCACATCCATTGATGAACCTTTAAACATAGCAGCTCCACCAAATATTTTTGCAGTATAATTAGAACCACCCAACTTTTTTAATTCTTCCAGTAATAAAGGTATTCCAAGATCAGCATATTTTCCCGGTTTAGTTACGTTTGAACCAGGAGACTTTGGTAGCATTACATGAATTAATCCACCAATTTTTTTATTTTTATCCCAGATGCAAACGCCAACGCATGAACCCAAGCCTAAAGTAACTAAAATATCTGGACTTTTTGAAGAAAAGTATTCTCCAATTCCTATTATTTTTTTCATTGTTTAACCCCCATAAAACACTTTTTTTACATAATCAAACAATTTATTTCTGTTTTCTTCATTCATGAGAAAAATAATTTTACCTTTAATGACCTTTTCCCAATCTTCAACACTTATTTCTGTTTCTGTTAATATAACTTCATCTTCAAACGTAATGCTCATTACAATAGATTCAGCAATTAAAGATGCAAATGTATCTACAGCAACCTGAGGGGGGGTAACCTGAATATTTATTTTTAAAAATTGAGAAATAGCACTTACATAAGAGCCAAACATTATATTGCCTAATTCTCCGATCATTGAAGATGACATTTCATCCAATTCTGTAATATTTTGTATTTCTAAACCTACACTTTCTTTTATTAATCTTTTTACAGAATCTTTTTCAATCAAGAATACCAGAGATGAATTTAATTCACCTTCCATTTTTACATAAGAACACGCATATATCTCATCAGGTTCTTCCATATTTAAAAAAATATCTGACAATTTTATTACATCTAAATTTGGTACTGAAATATCAACCTTTTTATTTAACATCATCGATAATGAGCTAACAGCATTTCCCATTCCTATATTGGTAATTTCACTGAAAGCAGACATAAAAAAATCAAAATTTTCATTGTTCATCAGGTTGCACCTCCAGATTTTTTTTATTTTCAAAAAAGTTTTTTCCACTGATGTGTTTTAAATAATGACCAAATAAACCTGTTGGATCCTGTAATATTTTTATTTCATATATAAATTTACTTAAATTAAAAAATTCCTGTCTTATTTTAACAATAGTGCCGTGAAATATTATATTAAAATTTATTATGGATAGTTTAATACTGTGATTTTGTTTTATTTCATTTAGATATTCATTTAATAAAACAATACCAAGAAAATTTTCATTTAAATCCCATAATAATCCTTTAAATTTATCTTCAATTAAAACAGGAATGGCAATGTAATGTCTCTCATTTATACGTTTGTTTTTAATTTTAAATGCACTTGTCAAATTTAATAATAAAAGAATTTCATTATTCCCAAAATTTACAATATCTTTTATTTGAAAATTAGCCTGATAATAAGCGCCTTCAAATATAGATTCTAATATGACTTCATCACCGATTTTGAAGTTATATTTTGGAGATATTAATTCAATTTCTTTTCCTTTAAATGTTTTTATTTTTGCTTTTAAAACATCATCTTTTGCATATATTCTAATGGAATTTCCTGGGAAAAAAACCAGAAAAATTCTTTTAATAAAACTTTTTTTATCCATAATTTCACCTATTATAAAAACCAAAAAGTAAAAGCAGTTTTTTTAATAAATTATCATTTTTACGGTTATTAGATAATTTGTCATTCTCTATTTTTTCAGCAATATTCATTAAGTCATTAGCAACATTAGAAGAAGGTTTAAAACTTGATATAGGAGTTTGTGATTTAACGCTATCATGAACAATATGATCAAAACTTATATAAAAAACATGTCTTATATCTTTAAATAGATATTCTTTTATCGTTTTTCTCAAAACCTGTTCAGCTGTATTTGCTTCAGATTTTTTTCTTATCATATTTATAACAACATCAACAATGCCATCTACTTCCAGAATAGATAAAGCCTTAACTACAGTATATGCATTAACTATAGCTGTAGGTTCTGGAGTGGTAACTAAAAGTATATTATCTGCAGCGATATAAAAGGGTTTTAAATTCTCATTATATCCTGCACTAACATCAATTATTACATAATCATGTTCTTTTGCAATATTAAAAAATTCTTCAATGGCTTTTCGTGTAAAATTTTTTTGAAAAGATATCCAATCTTTAATATCCATTCCTGTACTTAATAATTTTATACCATAAGGAGTTTTTATGATACATTCGTCAAGGGTTAATCTTTTATCAAAATAATCTTTAATACTAACAGATGGAGATACACCTAATAATATAGAAGCATTGGCAAATCCAGCATCTGTATCAAAAATTAAGACTTTTTTATTCATTTTTGCAAGATTTACAGCGGTATTAACCGCAATTATAGATTTTCCGACACCACCTTTTCCTCCAGTTACTAATATTATTTTAGTTTGATTTTTAGAAAATGTTTTTCTAAGGTTTTCTGCCTGATCTTTTATAATACTCATAATGTCAACTCCTCATAAAAGAGGTTAAATAACTTTTGAAAGTTTGGAAATTCAATATCATTTGGAACATTTTGCCCAGTTGTAACATAACTAATTGGCAAATTTGTTTCTTTAATTAAAGAAGGTATCTGTCCATATGATGAAGTTTCATCTAATTTTGTAATTATTAAATGTGTAGGTTTACAAATGGCAAATTTATTATATACATCAACCATATCTCGCAAACGCATATTAGCTGAAATAACCAGAAATATATAATTTGGTTTTATAGAATCAATATACATTTTTAATTCACCTATTTGAATATCATCTTTATGACTTCTTCCTGCTGTATCTATTAACAATATATCATAATTTTTTAAAGATTCAACAGTTGTCTTTAATTCAGTAGGAGTATAACATATAGATGCTGGAATATCCATAATTTCTGCATAAGTCTTTAATTGTTCAGTTGCTGCAATTCTATATAAATCTATTGTGGCAATTGCAACACTTTTATTACTATTCAATTTATTTAAAGCAGCAATTTTAGCTAATGTAGTGGTTTTACCTACTCCTGTAGGACCTATAAGCATTATTGTTCCATAAACATTTGGAACATCTACTTTGAAATTGTTTTTTAATGTTTCAAATAATAAGTTTTTAAATTTTTCATCTGATTTCCAGTTTTCTTTGTTTAATTCGTTTGGAATGTTATTTATTATATCTTCTATAAGTTTGTCAGATAAATCCTGTTTTTTTAGTGATTCAATTAATTCGGATATAAAAGGATTTATACCATTCAAAATAACTCTTTTAGAAAGTTTTTCTATTAGGTTTTTTATTTCGGTTAATTCATTTTGAGAACTTTTTTGATTTTTCGACATATTATTTGATATAGTATTTTTTATATTCTCATTTTTATCAAATATTTTTTTATTAAATGATTTTTGATTATAAAATTGATCAGGGATTCTATTATACGTTACTTTTCTATAATTTAAATTTTCAAATTTATCTTTTTCATAAAAATTTTTTGCATCATTGTCAATTAATTTTGAAACTTCTCTTTGCTGTTCAATTAACTTTAAAATTTCATTTTTCGCGGTTATTTCCAGTTTATCATTACCTGGCGCATAAGAGTTTTCTTCAAATAACTCTTTCTTTTTGGCTCTATTAATTCTTTCGTCAAGTCTTTTGTTTCTTTCAACCATTTCTTTGATTTCGTTAATTTTTCCTTGAGAATTATTAGAAAAACCTGCTCCAGAGGGTCTCTGGCTATTCTTTATTATTGTTTCCACATTATCTTCTAAAACAGCTGTAACTTCTATATATTTTTTTCCACCGAGTCCAAGGAAACCACCTTTATTAATTCGTTTGGTATCTAAAATATAAGCGTTTTCACCTAATTCATTTCGGATTTTTTCCATTGCTTCAGGAATAGTATTAACAATGTATTTTTTTATTTTCATAAACTCACCTCTAAACGTTTATCTAAATGCTTATATTACCGTCTGCGGAAATGGGGATTTCCTGAATTATTTCATTATATGAAATAACATTTACATTTGGAATATTTGACACTAACCATCTTGCAAAATAAAATCTTAAAGGAGAGCTACATAATATAACAGGATTATACCCTTTCATCATTTGTGATTCTAACATTTGGCTTATATTATCAATAAGTGTTTGAGATAATTGTGGAGATAAAGCCAATGTATAGTTTCCTCCATACTCAATTGTGTAATTGTTTAATGTATTTTCTGTATTTTTATCTAGTATAAGAAGATGCAATACACCATCATTTGATTTTACACTTTCACATATTTGTCGCCCCAAGGCACTTCTAACTCCTTCAACAAGCGAAACGATATCTTTAATTTCATTGCTTCCTAATTCCATTAATTTCTCAAATATAACAGGTAAGTTTCTTATTGATATTCTTTCATATAAAAGTTCTTTTAAGACATTTCTAATTTCAAATGTTTTAAATACCATAGGAGTCAGCTCTTCCACCAATGAAGGATCTTTAATTCTTAATCCTTCTATGAGCATTTCAGTTTCTTTAGAACCAAGTATTTCATGAGCGTATTTTTTAATTATTTCTGATAAATGCGTTGCAAAAACACTTGGTGAATCAACAACTGTATATCCAAGATTAACAGCATTTTCTTTTTGATTTTCATCAATCCAGTATGCATCAAGATTAAAAGAAGGCTCTTTTGTATGTATTCCAGGAATTTCTTCAGTAGCCATTCCAGAATTAATAGCTAACAATTTTTCTGGAAATAATTCAAATCTCCCAACTTCAACACCTTTTAATTTTATTATATATTCATTAGCACTTAATAATACGCTATCTCTTACTCTGATTGGACTTATTACAATACCAAGCTCATAGGCTATTTGCTTTCTAACCATTGTAATTCTTTCAAGCAAATCTCCACCCTGGGATGGATCTGCTAATGGAATAAGTCCATAACCAATGTCTATTTCTAAAACATCACTCTGTATTATTTCTGAAACTTCTTCAGCAGATGTTAAAGGTGGTCCTGAGACAGAACTTTGTGTACCTTCAGTTGTTTCAGAAGGAGCTGTCTCAAAACTATCTTTTGGACCAGCTGCAGGTACAACTTTTTGTAAATAACCTTTTGTTGATAGATAAGCTAAAACCAACATTCCCCCGCCCAATAATAAAGCAGGCATTACGGGTAATGGTGTAATAAGTCCTAAAGTTAGAATAACTCCACCAGTCATATATAATACACGTTTTTCAGAAGAAAGTTCTTTTAATAAATCTTTACCAAGATTTTCTTTTGAAGCAGCTCTTGACACAACTATACCAGTTGCAGTTGAAATTAATAAAGCGGGTATTTGAGCTACTAATCCATCACCTACAGTAAAAAGCGTATATAATTGAGCAGCTTCACCTATATTCAATCCCTGTTGTAAAACACCTATAATCAAACCACCTAAAATATTTATAATTGTAATTATAATACCGGCAATAGCATCTCCACGAACAAATTTAGAGGCACCGTCCATTGCACCATAAAAGTCTGCTTCACGTCTAATATCCTCACGTTTTTTTCTTGCTTCTTCTTCAGTGATAATACCAGCGCTTAAATCAGCATCTATACTCATTTGTTTTCCAGGTAATGCATCAAGCGTAAATCTTGCTGCAACTTCAGCGATTCTTTCTGCACCACGTGTAATAACAACAAATTGTATAATAACTAAAATTAAGAATATAACAATACCAACTACATAATTTCCTCCAACGACAAAATCCCCAAATGCCCTGATTACTTTCCCCTGAAAATTTTTCCCCTGTAACAATATTAACCTTGTAGACGATACGTTTAATGATAATCTGAATAATGTCGTAACTAATAATAGTGTTGGAAAAGCGGAGATTTCAAGAGCATTTTTAATATACATGGTAACAAGCAACAAAACAATAGCTAATGATATATTAGCCATTTGAAGAAAATCTAAAAGAAAAGGAGGAATTGGAATAACCATTAATATTACAACACTAACAATTAATAAAGGAACTATAATATCCAATTGTTTAAAAAATCTATTTAAAGCTTCTCCCATTTAATCACCTCGTTGGTTTCAAAACAGAAGCTATTATTTTTGCAATAATTTCATACATATCTTCTGGTATTTCATCATTTATTTCAACTCTTTCATATAATTGTCTCGCAACTGGAGGATTTCTAATAATTGGAACATGATTATCTCTCGCAATTTCTTTGATTCTAAGTGCCAGTTCATCATGTCCTTTTGCCACAACTATTGGAACGTTAGTTTCACTTTCTTCATATTTGACGGCAACAGCGTAATGAGTTGGATTTGTAACAACTACAGTGGCTTTTGGCACTTCTTTCATCATATTTTTATTAATGATCTGTCTTAACATTCTCATTCTTGCGGATTTAACCATAGGATCTCCTTCTATATCTTTCATTTCCTGTTTTACTTCTTGTTTTGTCATTTTTAAATTCTTTTTATATTCTCTCTTCTGATACCAGAAATCAAATATTCCTAATAAGAACATTAATAATCCTAATTTAAAAAATATTTCTATGATTAGAGCATATAAAAAAGAAATTGCTGATTCTATGTTAGAATATGGTAAAGAAATAATATTTTCCCATTTTCCTTTAACAACACTGTAAGAAATATAACCAACTAAAAATAACTTTATTAAAGATTTTAAGAGTTCAAACAAAGTTTTCATAGAAAAAATTCGTTGAAAACCCTTTATTGGATTTAATTTTCCAAGATCAAATTTCATAGCTTTTGGGGCAAATAAAAATTTAGTCTGTATCATTCCTAAAATAAGACTGATAATAGCAGATGAAAATAAAAATAATGAAATAATTATAAATAAGTTTTTTTGTTGAATTAACAAATTCATCAAAGCATTTTCATCTAAAAAACTTGTGTCAAGATTTAAATATCTATTAAAAGAACTTTTTAAATCAATAAATAAATATTTTGAAAGGACATAAAATACTGTAGCTACACCTAAAAAGGAAAAAGCTGTAAGTAGTTCCTTTGAAACAGGAACGTTGCCTTCTTCTCTTGCCTGTTGCAATCGCCTGGGTGTAGGCTCTTCTGTTTTGCTCGGATCAGCAAAAAGCTGAATATTTATTTTAAATTTAGTTATTTTAAAATAAGTGTCATTATAGAATTTATCCATTTTATAATCTCCGACATATTAATACTGAATATTTCTGTCCACACTCCTATAATACTTAATAGAATAAGAGAACCTATTAATATATTTATGGGAAGTCCAACTATAAAAACATTTATTTGTGGAATCATTCTTGAAACAATACCTAAACTAATATTTACACTTAACATAAATGCGCTCATTGGAATTGCAAGTTGAGCTCCTATTTCAAAAATTTTTCCAAATGTAGAAATAATTTCAGGAAAAAATTTAACATCCATAGAAAAAATTAATGGGATAACCTGAAATGAGTTTATTATTACCTGAAACAACAAGACATGCATTTTAAATGATAAAAATGCAAATACGCCTATTAAAAAAGATAATTGCCCTATAATAGGAGATTCTTCTCCGCTTATTGGGTCGAATATTCCGGCCATTGCAAATCCCATTTGAAATGCAAAAAATTGCCCTGCAAATTGAATAGCAGCAATTGGAATGTATGATATTAAACCTATTAAAATTCCAAGAAAAAAATTAATTAGCATTATTGTAAATAAATAAATCAAAGACATATCTGGTATAGTTAGACTTATCAGAGGTAAAGTAATCCAAGATATAAACAATGATGAAAAAAGTCTTAAATAAAACGGAATAGCTCTTGAGCCGATGATCGGTGCTGAAACGCTTAAGCCTATGATTCTAAAAAAAATAATAGCCCAAACCCAGAATTTTGTTTCTAAGAACACAACTATATCCATATTAAATCATTCCAAAAAATGTTGTTAATATTTGATAGGTAAAATCCATTAGTTTTTGTGCAATCCATCCAAATAATAATCCTACAACCAGAAATGTAATAATAATTTTTGGAGCAAATGTTAGTGTTTGCTCATTGATTGAAGTAATAGTTTGAAAAATACTTATAATTAATCCAACACCTAAGCTTACCAGCAGTATTGGTGAAATAATTGTTAAAAATACAGTAATTCCATCTCTAAAAACATCTATAAAAACCTCTAATGTCAATTTTATAGACCTCCTGATGTTTGAAAACTTCTGATTAAACCTCCTATTAATAAATCCCATCCATTTACAAGAATAAATAAAAGTAGTTTAAAAGGAATAGAAATCATTATTGGAGGTATCATAACCATTCCCATTGACAAAAGTATACTTGCTACAACCATATCAACAATTATGAAAGGAATATAAATTAAAACTCCCATTTTAAAAGATATTTCTAATTCGCTCAAAGCAAAGGCTGGAATTAATATTTCTGGTGGTGTATCATTAACATTTTTAATTTCTTTTTTTACACTTGATGCAAGCATAAAAATATTATCCTGATTTTTATGAGAAACAATTTCGTTTATCATAAAATTTTTAATAGGATTCCATGTATTTTCAAACATTTGCGTATATGATATTTTTTCTTCAGAATATGGTATTATAGCATTTTGATATATTTGATTAAAAACAGGTGACATTATTAAAAAAGTTAAAATTAAAGCTATACCTATTAGGACCTGATTTGGAGGGGCCTGACGGCTACCAAGAGCAGTTCGTAAAAACGATAATACAATTATAATCCTCATAAATGATGTAAACATCATTATAAAAGATGGAGCTAAAGTTAGAATAGAAAGTAATAATAATATTTCAAGTGTTGGAATTAAAGTATCTGGACCTGGTGTATTCCCTCCAATGTTTATAGTAATTTCAGGAATGGGCAACGGTTCCTGGGCGCTGCCAATAAAAAACAAAAATAAAAATAAAGTTATTAAAATGTATTTTTTATTAAAATATGTATTTTTAAAACATTTCTTCATTTGTTTTTTTCTCCCTTTTTAAAGCTCCAATAAAAGTATCAAAAAATTCTTTTTTTCCTTTTAATAGTTCGGCAAGCTGTTCATATTCTAATTTATCAAGATATGAGATAGAATTATTGTTTGTTAATATTAAATAATAATTATCCAACACTTTTATAATATTTAAGGTTAAGTTTCTATCAATATAAAATTTTTTTACTATTCTTACAGAAGGAGTGTTTAATAAACCTTTGTTTATTAATTTTTTTTGAATAAATAATAATAATATAATGAATAATAAAAGAAAAAAGATCAAAAAAAAAGCCCACAAAGTCCAACTGCTAATAAAGGTTGTTTGAGTTGATGAAAAAGTAAGGGGCGTAAAATCACCCCCTTGAAACTTTTTGAATAGCTTCGATTACTCTATTAGCCTGAAAAGGTTTGACGATAAAATCTTTTGCGCCTGCCTGTATTGCTTCGATAACCATTGCCTGTTGTCCCATAGCACTACATACAATAATTTTAGCAGCCGGATCTTGTTTTTTAATCTCTTTTATTGCTTGAATTCCATCCATTACAGGCATTGTAATATCCATAGTAACAACATCAGGTTTTAATTCAGTATATTTATCTATAGCTTCCTGACCATTAGCCGCTTCTCCAATAACTTCCATCCCCGCTTTTGTAATAATATCTTTTAATAACATTCTCATAAAAGCAGCATCGTCAACTATCAAAACTTTTATAGCCATTAAAAGCACCTCCACATAATATTATTATACTTCTATTGATTCAAATAGATTTTCAAGGTTGAGATATACAATTAGTCTGTTATTTATTTTTAAAACACCATTAACTTTTCCAATGAATTTTCCGCTCTTTGATGGGAGAATATCCAGCTCTTCATCATCAAAAGAAATTACATTATTTACCTTATTTACCAATATTCCCAATTCTTCTTTATCATGCTTCATTATAATTATACTATCAAATTCAAAATCTTCGTCAATTTCTAAGTCTAAAATTTTTGTTAAGTCAAAAACAGGAACAATTCTTCCTCTTAAATTTACAATTCCCACAATGAATTCTTTGGAATTTGGGACAGGCGTAATATCTTCTTTTTCAATAACCATTTCTACATATTCAACATCGATTCCAAATTCCTGACTTGAAATTTCAAAGGATAAAATTTCTTTTTGCATAAAATCACCTCTTTATATTTCGTTTAAGTTCGTAATGTCTAATATTAAAGCTATTCTACCATCACCTAAAATTGCACCACCACTGAACTCTTTTACACTATTTAAATATTTACCCAGAGGTTTTATAACGATATCGTCCTGTCCTAAAAGGCTGTCAACGACAACACCATATTTTTTATTTGCAGTTTTTACAATAACAACCTTTTCTATATAATTATTATCATTTCTTTTCATTTTAAAGATATCTCTTAATCTTATTAAAGGAATGACCTCACCTCTTAAAACAAAAACTTCATTTCCCTGAACTATTCTAATATCACCATCTGTCATTTTTTGTGTTGTGTCAATATTAGCAATAGGTATTGCATAAACAAAATCGTCAATTGTCACTAACAAAACCTGTATTATGGATAATGTCAATGGAAGTCTTATAATTATTTTTGTTCCAATATCTTTTTTTGAAGAGATAGTAACACTACCATTTAAGGATTCAACAACAGTTTTAACTACATCCATTCCGACGCCGCGGCCAGATAAATCTGTTGCCTGTTTTTTAGTAGAGAAGCCGGGTAAAAATATAAAAGAGAAAATTTCTTCATCACTCATTGTTTGAATCATAGAAGGATCAACAAGTCCTTTTTCTACCGCTTTGTTTGCAATTATTTCTCTATCTAATCCTTTTCCATCATCTTCGACGCTAATTACAACGCCATCACCTTCATGCCATGCAGATAGTTTTATAGTACCAACTTTAGATTTTCCTTTCTTTATTCTTTCGTCAACGGGTTCTATGCCATGATCTATAGCGTTTCTTATTAAATGAATTAAAGGATCACCTATTTCATCTACAACAGTTCTATCGAGTTCTGTATCTTCACCTTCAATTATTAAATTTACTTCTTTTTTTAGTTTTTTTGCAGTATCTCTAACAACTCTTGGAAATCTATTGAAAACAAATGCAATAGGAATCATTCTGATTTTCATAACAATATTTTGTAAATCCAGCGTTATTCTACTTAAATTTGCGAGACTTTCATCCACATCTTTTATTTCGTATTTTCTCAGTGTTTCAGTTATTCTACTTCTGGAAATAACCAATTCAGCCATTAAATTCATCAATTGGTCTAATTTTTCAATATCGACCCTTACTGATTGAAGTTGTATTTTTTTCTTTGATGTGGAAGGATTTTCCGCTGAAACACTCTCTTTTTTATTATTGTTTATTTCCTTTGGGACACTATCCTGTTTTTCAAAATCTTCATTTTTAAAAGTATTTATGGCTATACTTTCAACTTCTGAAATTCCTAAAAGCTGTTCTCTTAATTCATCAGCAGAGACATTTATTATTACGCCTAATTCAATTTCGAGGTCGAATTTTTCATCCTCTATATCCTGCGAAGAAGGGTTGGTATAGACAACTTCTCCTCCTAAATCATCGATTTTGTGTAAAACCATAAAAGCTCTTGCGGCTTTTAACTGTACATTTTTATCAAACTTAACATTAATTAGGAAAAAGTTAAGATTTTTTTCCTTTGCGACATTATATAAATTTTTCAAGGATTCTCTTGTTATGTCATCTAAATGAGATAATTTATCGGAAGCATTAGCAGCTTGAGATGAAACGGTAATGTTTTCATTTGCATTCTGTAATGTTTCTATATTTTCAACAATATATTTTTCTAAAATAGATATTAAATCATCTAAAGAAGTTAAATTTCCTTTTCCACCATTTGAAATATCGGCTATACTTTCATTGAGAGCGTCAAGTGTTTTAAAAAGTAAATCAATTAAATCTGAGGTAACTTTTGTTTCACCTCTTCTTATTTTGTCCAGGATATTTTCCATTTTATGGGATACTTTTGCAATTTTATCAAATCCCATGGTACCCGCCATACCTTTAAAGGTATGCATAACCCTGAAAATTTCATTTACTTTTTCCATATTTTCAGGATTATTCTCTAATTCTAATAATTCATCATTTAGTTTTTGTAAATTTTCATTGGCTTCCTCGATAAAAACATTTAAATAAATATCCATTTCACCCATAAGAAAAACCTCCTATAAAAACAATTTTAAAAATCTTATTAGCGAGTAGAAAGCAGCTTTTCTTTTTATTAATATTCGATTTCCAGAAAATATTTTCTTTTCTATTATTATTTTACCACATAAATTACAATAAAATCCAAAAAAGATAGTTCCTACCGGTAAATGTTTTGTTCCACCTTTAGGTCCAGCAATACCGCTTATCGAAATTGAATAATCAGAATTAAATATTTTTGCGGTATTTATTGCCATTAATTTAACAGTTTCCTCACTTACGGCACCGTAATTCTTTAAAACTTCATTATCCACATATAATAATTTATTTTTTATGAAATTATTGTATGCAACAATAGAACCTTTATATACTCTGGAAGATCCAGGAATATTTGTTATAAAATTGCCAACCAGCCCACCTGTACACGATTCAGCAGTGCTTATGGTTTTGTTATTATTAGATAAGTTGTTTATAATATATTTTAATGGATTATATGGAACGACATATTCTATAAGTTGATTATTTATAAAATCAATAATGGATTTTAATTTTTCTTTATTATCTTTAAATATCAATGAAGGTCCTATATCCAATTCGAGTTTTGTAGAATAATTGATATCTTTTAAATGCTTTTCTAATATAGAAATTAGCTGCGATTCAGTAATATTATAAAATTGTATTTTTTTTGTATATATTATTTTTTTATCGAATTTATCAAAAATATTTTTGAAATACTTTTTGAAAATATAAAGAGCTTCATCAGGAGGACCTGGTAGTAAAATATAATGTTTATTGTTTTTTGTTATATAAAGTCCTGGCGCACTACCAATATCATTTTTTAAAATGATAGAATTTTCAAACACATAAGCCTGTTGTTTTATAAACTTATTTGGGGTTTTTCCGAATCTTTTATAACGATTAATAATATCATTGTAAACATCTGTATTCAGAATTAAGTCAATATTTAAAAATTCAGCAACGGTATTTCTTGTGATATCATCAATTGTGGAACCCAACCCACCTGTAATTATAATCACGTCATTTTTAGTTGAAAGAAAACTCAAAGAAGATATTATATCTTCTTTATTATCCCTTACACACATATGAGTAGAAACTTCAAATCCTTCATTATATAAAATATTTGAAATTTCTTTTGATGTAATATTTGAAATTTCTCCTTCAATAAGTTCATCGCCTGTGCTTAGAATACCTACTCTTATATATATCACTCCTATAAAATTCTTATATATATTTTACCACAAAATACAATTATTTAGAAATTAATACGATTATACTCTTTGTTTTTACAATATAATTATTAGAAACTTTTTGAGGAAAATCAAGAAAATCATCTGGTGAATCGAAATACGTATCAATAACTCGAAACCAGCTTTTATTATTAAGAGCTGGAAGTTCAAAGGACAAATCTTTTTCATAAAAATTTAGGGCAACGTATATATCATTATCTGGAGGAACATTTTGATTTACAAAGTCTATTCCGCTAATCATAAAAGCCAGAGATTTAGAATAATAAGAGAAATCTGGTTGATTTAATTTAATTCCATGCCATGTAATATCAGGTATTCCATCACCACTGTAATCTTTTCCGGTAAAAAAGTGCTCTCTCCTTAATGTATGATGTAATTTTCTGAAATTAATTACTTTTCTTACAAATCGAAAAATATCCGAAAAATCATCCTTTCTCTTCCAATCTACCCAATTCTTAATTGTATCCTGACAATAAGCGTTATTGTTACCGTATTGTGTCCTACAAAACTCATCTCCCATATATATCATGGGAGTTCCTTGCGAAATCATAAGTATTGTAAAAAAGTTTTTTATCTGTTGTTTTCTAACTTTCAATATGTCTAAATTATTGGTTTCACCTTCAATTCCATAATTAAAGCTATAATTATCATTAGTTCCATCCTGATTATTTTCGCCATTTTCTTCGTTATGCTTATTATTATATGAAACAAGATCCCACATTGTAAAACCATCGTGAGAAGTTATGAAATTAACACTTGCCATAGGAGATTTATTCCCATATAGGTCTTCACTACCGGCTATTCGACATGCAATTTCACCTGTTAATCCCATATCACCTCTAACGAACTTTCTAACAGAATCTCTGAATTTTCCATTCCATTCAGCCCAACCTTCTGGAAATGCTCCTAAAAAATAGCCCCCTGCAGCATCCCATCCTTCAGCAATTAATTTAGAGCCAGAAATTATAGGATCCTCAGCAATGTCTTTTAACAATGATAAATCTCCTATCCAATTTCCATTAGAATCTCTACCAAGTATAGAAGCTAAATCAAATCTAAAACCATCAACATGCATTTCTGTTACCCAATATCTCAAACTATCAATGATTAAATTTTTAACAACAGTATTGTTGCAATTGAAAGTATTACCACATCCGGAATAATTTTCATAGTATCTTTTATTTTTACTCAAAATATAGTAAACAGAATTATCAATTCCCCTAAAAGATAATGTAGGTCCTAATTCATTTCCTTCTCCTGTATGATTATATACAACATCTAAAATAATTTCAAAACCTTCTTTATGAAGTATTTTCACAAAATCTTTGAAGAGAAATACCTGCTCTCCTATTTTTAGATCATTGGAATAATTTCCAGTTACAGCAAAAAAAGCCAGAGGATTATACCCCCATACATCTTTTAGTTTTTCACCTGTAATGGGATTATTTCTTATAATGGAATTCGGATTAAATTCAAATATAGGCATCAATTCTACGGCATTAACTCCTAAATCTTTTAAGTAAGATAATTTTTCAATAATTCCGTCAAATGTTCCTCTGTTCTTGATGTTAGAATTAAGATTCATAGTAAACAGTCTTACATTCATTTCATAAATTATCAAATCTTTTAATGGGATTCTTGGATGAACATCATCTTCCCAATCATAAACGCTATCATCTATTACTACGGATTTTGTGGGACTTTTAGCAGAATCAATAGTAGAAAATGAAAGATCTAACAAAGATGATTTTTTATCGTATCCATAAACGCTATCCTCATCCCAATTATAAGAACCAGAAATAGCTTTTGCGTAGGGGTCAGATAATAATTTGTATTTATTAAAACGCAACCCATTAATAGGGTCATAAACACCATCCACTCTCCAACCATAAAACTGCCCATGTTTGATATCATGAATATAAATATGCCATATATTCCCTGTTTTGTTTTTTATTGGATCTAATTCAAATACGTGTGAAGGTATATCATCATAAAAATTCTGGTATAACTCTAAAATTACTTTTGTGCTGTTTTTAGTAAAAATGCCAAAATTAACTCCCCCGGAGTCCACGATAGCTCCTAATTTGGGATACCCCCTACTTGTTTTTAATAATACTGAATTATCAGGATTATTATAATAAAAATTAGAATTTTTCATATAATCATCTCTATTTCCTTTCTTCTATAGCTTTTTTTAAAGCTTTTTTCACCTCTATATCTTCTTGTTTTAATTCGTTTATCAAATCTTTAATTGTCCAATTTATATTTGTTTCTGTAGTTGTTGCGAATATTATTCTCGGCATACCTTCAACATTTTTTATAGCTTTCATTATCTTATTTATTTCATCGCCGGTAAATCCGTTTAATATAATTACAGGTGTTTCTTTTATTTTGTCAAACATCAAAACAACCCCTTCCTTATTTTTATGAAATATCTTATTTTTTATTATATAATTATATCATAAAAATAGGTAAAAAGTTTTTTTATTTTAATTTTTAAAATATAAATTGTCTCTTGACAAAATAAGAAAAAAATAGTATAATATTTTTGTAATCATTACAAAAATAATCGGATTTTATGGGAGGGAAAATTATGAAAAAATATGTATGTACAGTTTGTGGTTATATTTATGATCCAGAAGAAGGAGATCCAACAGCAGATATTCCTGCAGGAACATCATTTGATGATTTACCAGAGGATTGGGTATGCCCAATGTGTGGAGTTGGAAAAGACATGTTTGAAGTTCAAGAATAATATACTATAAAAAATGGCATGCTTAAGCATGCCATTTTTTATAAAAATTTTTATAGAATTTTTTTTAAATATTGACCTGTATATGTATTTGCTTTTATTATATCTTCTACAGTTCCATTTGCAAGTATATATCCCCCATTTTCTCCACCTTCAGGGCCTAAATCGATTATATAATCGGCATTTTTTACGACATCTAAATTATGTTCTATAATAATTACAGTATTACCTTTTTCAACTAATTTGTGTAAGACCTCTATTAATTTCTTTACATCTTCAAAATGTAATCCTGTAGTTGGTTCATCGAGAAAATATAGGGTTCTTCCCGTAGCTCTTTTTCTTAATTCTGAGGTTAATTTAATTCTTTGAGCTTCTCCACCTGATAAAGTAGTTGCTGGCTGCCCAAGTTTAATATAACCAACTCCAACATCATTTAACAGTTGTAATATGTTTTTAATTCTTGGTATATTCTGGAAAAAATCAAGTGCTTCTTCAACTGACATATCCAGAACATCTGCTATGGATTTCCCTTTATATTTAACATTCAGAGTTTCTTTGTTATATCTTTTACCTTTACACACATCACATGTAACATAAACATCAGGAAGAAATTGCATTTCTATTTTTAAATAACCATTTCCATTGCATGCTTCGCATCTACCGCCTTTTACATTAAAACTAAAGCGTCCTTTTTTAAATCCTTTCATACGAGCTTCTTTAGTTGCAGCAAACAAATCCCTGATTAAATCAAAAACACCGGTATAAGTAGCAGGATTACTTCGAGGCGTTCTTCCTATAGGAGATTGGTCAATGGCTATAACATTGTCTATATATTCAATTCCTTCTATTTTTTTATAATAACCGGGTTTGACTTTAGCTTTCCTTAATTCTTTTATTAAAGCCGGATATAATGTATCCATAATTAAAGATGATTTGCCAGAACCAGAAACTCCTGTAATTACGATGAATTTTCCTAAGGGGAACATTACATCGACATTTTTTAGATTATTATGTGATGCACCATATAATTTTAACACTTCATTCCTTTCAATTTTTTTTGTATGATATTTTATAATATCAATTCTTTTTTTTCCTGTTATGTATTGTCCTGTAAGCGAATCTTTTGGGTTTTTCAATAAATTTTTTATCCAACCACTATATACAACTTTTCCACCATTAATTCCAGCGCCAGGACCTAAATCAACTATATAGTCTGAAGATTTTATCACCTCTTCATCATGTTCAACAATTATAACTGTATTACCAAGATTTTTTAATTTTTTCAATGTTTGAATTAATTTATCATTATCTCTTGGATGCAGTCCAATAGTTGGTTCATCTAAAACATATGTAACTCCTGTTAAACCAGATCCAATTTGTGTAGCGAGTCGGACTCTCTGTGATTCACCACCAGAAAGCGTATTTGCAGATCTTGAAAGGGAAATATATCCCAGACCAACATCCGTTAAAAATCCCAATCTTTTTTTTATTTCATTTAATAATTCACCAACTATTTTTTTTTCAAAATCTGTTAATGTAATATTTTCGAAAAAAAATTTTGCTTTTTCAATTGGCATATCTGAAATTTCTTGTATATTTTTTTCATTTAGTTTGATGCTTAGCGGTTCAATTTTCAATCTTTTTCCTCCACAAGTTTGACATATTTTCATAGTCATAAATTCATTTTGGTAATAGTTACGCATTTCATCTGAATCGGTAGATTTATATCTTCTTTCATACATGTTATACAAACCTTCAAATGTTTTTTTGAAAGTATACACGCCATTTGGAGTAATATATTCAAAAGTGATTTTATCCTTTGTGCCATATAATAAAGCGTTTTGTGTTTCAGTTTTTAATTCTCTGATTTTTTTTTCTGGATTGTCGTTATAATGCAAAATCACTTTTTCCAAAGTTTTAATTATATATGTATCTTTTCCGGCTTTCACTGCGCCATTATATATATTTTTATCAGGATCCAGAATATATGAAGGTTCAAATTCATATTTAAATCCCAAACCATGACAATCTTTACAGGCACCATAAGGGCTATTGAATGAAAATAATTTTGGAGTAATTTCTGGAAAAGTAAAACCGCATTCAGGACAAACTAATTTTTCACTATAGATTTTTGATTTAATAATATTTTCATTATTATCAAGTTCTCTAATTTCTACAAAACCATCAGATTCTTTTAATGACAATTCTATAGCTTCATACAATCTTTCAAAATTTTCTTTTTTTAATTTCAATCTATCTATTAATAAGTTGAGTGTATGCCTGTAACTTTTTTTCAAAGAGACAATGTCTTCCAGATCAAATATTTCTCCATCTATTTCAATTCTTTTATAACCATTTTTTTTCATCTGTTCAATTTCTTTTTTAAATTCGCCCTTTTTTTCTTTTGCTATTGGTGAGAACACATAAATCCTTGAACTGTCATCAAACTCCTTATATACTTTATCTATAATTTCGTCTATTGAAGATTTTTCCACTGGAATATTACATTTAGGACAGAAAGGTTTTCCAATTCTGGCAAATAAAACTCTCATGTAATCGTATATTTCTGTCACGGTTCCAACTGTAGATCTTGGGTTGTGTGAAACAGATTTTTGCTCTATTGCTATAGCCGGAGATAAACCTTCAATATATTCAACATCAGGTTTTTTTAATTCTCCCAGGAACATTCGAGCATATGAGGATACTGATTCTAAATATCTTCTCTGTCCCTCAGCGTATATTGTATCCATAGCTAATGTAGATTTTCCTGAACCAGAAAGACCGGATATTACCACCAATTTATTTTTTGGAATTTTTACATCGATATTTTTTAAATTGTGTTCTCTTGCACCTTTTACATGAATATAATTCATAAATTCACCTCAAAATATTAATTGTATAATAATTATAACACAATAATAGATATTAAAATTATTGCAATTTATATATTCTATATAATGCTGGAAAATCGATTAAAAAGTGTAATATAATTGCACTTAACAAACCATATTTAAAATAAACATACGAAAAAAATAAACCAAAACCAAATCTTATAGGAAAAGTTATAAAGAAATATCGTTTGTTTTCAATGCCATTGAATAAGTTAAATATATGTATTAATGCGAATAATAAAGATGAAATCATAACGGCTATATATATATTATTATAGATAAACAGTAATTTTGTATTTAAAATACCTCTAAAAAAAACTTCTTCTACTATTGATGCAGATAATGGTATTAATATCATCCTTTTCCTGTTAATATAAATTCTAAATGAATCACTTTTTATCCATTTTTGTGGAAGAAAAATTATTATTATTCCATATATTATAAAAATAATGTATATATAATAGGGTAATTTTATATGTAATTTTAATTTGTATATGAATATTAAAAGTGTAAATATAACAGATTTTACGATTAAAGATTTTTCAAATGAAAAAAATTTTTCTATTGAGTATATAATAAAAAAGTAAATTAGAATTATAATTAATAAAATTATAATATTCATTTTTTCTCCTTTAAATCATTTAATTTTTTTATGAAAGCTTTAAAGATTGGGTGTGGGGATCCAACTTTACTCTTTAGTTCAGGATGAAATTGAACACCTATGAAAAATGGATGATTTCTTAATTCAACAGCTTCAACAAAATCTGATTTAGCAGAAATAATTAATTTATTATCTATATTTTTTTCTTCTGAATAAGCAAAAAGATCTTTGAATTTATCTAAATTAACTTCATATCTATGTCTATGTCTTTCAAAGACAATATCTGTTTTATATATTTCATATAATTTTGTGTTTTTTAAAATCAATGTTTTTTGAGCCCCTAACCTCATAGTTCCACCTAATTTTAATATCTTTTTTTGCTCTTCCATTATGTCAATAACAGGATATGGTGTTGTAGGATCAAACTCGTACGAATTAGCATTTTTAAGTTTTCCGATGTTTCTTGCAAATTCTATGACCATTATTTGCATTCCCAGACATATACCAAATATAGGTATTTTATTTTCTCTTGCTATTTTAACAGCTTTTATTTTTCCCTCAATACCTCTTTTGCCAAAGCCACCTGGAATAATTATACCATCATATCTGGATAATAATTCTTTTGTTTCTTCCTCTGTTAGGTCTTCAATTTGTTGTGAATCTATTAACTCAGGCTTTTCTGCTCCACATAAAAATATACTTTCTATAATACTTTTATAAGCATCATCGGTTCCAAGATATTTTCCTACTAATGCTATTTTTATTGGTAAAAAGTTTTTAGGATAATTCCAGTTTAGTTTATTATCTATTTTTAAATTTAAATTTTCGGCAATTATATGTTGAACACCGATATTGTATAATTTTTCTGGAACTTCATAAACATTGTCAACATCAGGTAAATTAATCACGTGTTTTCTGTTTACACCTGCAAACAAAGCGATTTTATCAAGACTATTTGAATCAATAGATTTTTCTGTTCTAATAATTAACATATCTGGATGTATCCCGATTTTCCTGAGTTGCTGTACAGACTGTTGAGTAGGTTTTGTTTTGAATTCGTTAGTTACGCTTAAATAAGGAACAAAAGTAACGTGTATGAAAAAAAAGTTTTCTATTCCCGCTTCAAGTGACAATTCTCTTACGGCTTCCAAAAATATTTC
This sequence comes from Marinitoga sp. 1155, assembly GCF_001021175.1. Classification (NCBI taxonomy): domain Bacteria; kingdom Thermotogati; phylum Thermotogota; class Thermotogae; order Petrotogales; family Petrotogaceae; genus Marinitoga; species Marinitoga sp. 1155. The sequence goes on from NZ_AZAX01000002.1 coordinate 29,137, forward strand.
ACCTTCAATATCTCCAACGGTACCACCAATTTCTATTATTAGTAAATCTGTGTCAATATTTTTTATTCTGTTTTTAATCTCTTCAGTAACATGAGGAACCATCTGTACAGTAGCTCCTAAATATTTTCCTTCACGTTCTTTTTCTATAATACTTTTAAAAATTTGTCCAGCTGTAATATTATTATATCTTTTCATATTGATTCCTAAAAACCTTTCATAATGCCCAAGATCTAAATCCGCTTCATAACCATCATCGGTAACAAAAACCTCTCCATGCTGATTTGGATTCATTGTACCTGCGTCTACATTTAGATATGGATCTATTTTTAAAGAGTTAACTTTAATACCACTATCTTTTAGAATTCTTCCAATTGAAGCAGAAACAATACCTTTTCCAATACCACTTAAAACACCACCAGTTATGACAATATATTTTTTCGCCATATTTATCCCTCCAGCATTTTTATAGTCCTTTTAAATAAAATAAGGGAAGCGAAAGCTTCCCTTATAAGGTTGTTATTCTTCTTCTATTTTTAATTTTTCAGCTAACGAATTAATAACATCCTCTACAGTTTTGATGTTCTCTAATTCTTCATCTTCAATTGTAACACCCAATTCAGATTCAAAAGCCATTGTCAGGTCAACAAGTTCTAAAGAATCCGCATCTAAGTCATCGGTGAATGAAGCATCTAAAGTAACCTCTTCTTCTTCAACATTTAAAGTTTCTACTATAACCTCTTTTACCTTTTCAAAAAGTTCATCTCTTGTCATATTAATACCTCCCTATTAGATTTCACAAGACAGCCATTGCGTTAATAAAATGAATTAATAAAATCGGTATTATTATATTAATATTTTAATACCTTGTCAAGTAAAAAAAATATGTATTTTCTGTAAAATTTAAAACGTTTTCTTTAAAACAACTTTTTAATTTTTTCTGCATCTTCTTTTGAAAGAATATTTTTTTCGAGGAGTTTTTCAAGGATTTTTAATCGATTTTGTACATTCAATTTTGAAATTTCAGAATATAAATAACTCAAAAATTCTTCTTTTGAGTTAAAATTTTCCTGTTTAATGTTTTCAAAGGGATCAGATACATCTTGCTTAATCTCTTTTTTCATTTTTTCTAAATTTATTTCATAAGTTCCATCAGCTTTATATAAAGAATTTGTTTCTTTTAACAACGAAATTAGTAAAAACCATTCATACAAATTAAAAGTTATTAATCTGAGAAACATTATAAAATTAGCATCTCTATATTTTAAAATAGGTTCTTTAATCAAATTTTTCTGAATTTCAATATTTTGTAGGTAAAATTGATCTTTTATTATTCTGTTTATTAATTTTATATAGGTAAACCATATGAAAAATAAAAATAAAAAAAAGAGGAACGTATCAAATGTTGGTAAAACAAATTCAATATTTTTCAGTTCTTCAACAGAAGAAATATTGCTATAAAAACGTTCTAATTGATTTGAAATTTTAATAAAAATTATAGTAAATCCAGAGAATGAAATTATGTAACCAAATAGAATTTTTAAAGAATTGTTTTGTTTAAGATTAAAAAATTCCAGATCCTCAGTTTTAAATAAGATTTTAATTCTTTTTATATGTTCATCTCTATTTTTAAGTAATATATGATATACAAACATGGTAATAGCAAAACTCAAGGGCCATAAATAAGGAATAATATACATAATCATTCCAACAAGAACTATTAATGGATTTAAAAGAATCATAACATCACTCCAATGAAACTTTTTCTTTTAAAATTTGCGGAGCCCAATAATTTTCTATTTCAAATTGCTCTCCAGTATTCATATTTTTAACAGTTATTGTATCTGTTTTTATTTCATTTTCTCCTATTATAACTACAAAATGTGCTTTTATTTTATTTGCATGTTTCATCTGATTTCTAATGCTTCTTTCGGAAATATTTAAAAATACATTTAATCCTTCATTTTTTAAAGTTTTTGAAAGCTTTAAAGCAGCAATATCTGTATTTTCACCAGCATATGCAATATATATATCTATTTTTTCAGGATTTTCAATCTCAATATTTTCTTTTTTTAAGGCTAAAATAATCCTTTCAATTCCCATTCCAAAACCTATCGCAGGAGTGTTTTTGCCACCTATTTCCTCAACTAATGAATTATACCTACCCCCACCTAATATGACAGATTGTGCGCCAAGATCCATATGTTCAATTTCAAAAGCTGTTTTTGTATAGTAATCAAGGCCACGGACTATTTTAGAATCTATCTCATAATTAATGTTTAATTCATCTAAATATTTTATAACTTTATCAAAATGAGTTTTACAATCATCACATAAATGATCTAATATTGTTGGGGCATTTTTAGAATAATTTTTATCTATTTTACAATCAAGCAATCTCATTATATTGGTTTCATATCTTTTCTGACAATCATCGCATAATTTTGATAATAATGGTTTATAATATGCTTTTAGTTTATCTCTATACACAGGACGACATTTTTCACATCCAATACTGTTTATTTTTATTCTGTAGTTTTTTAATCCAAATGATTTTAATAATTCGTCTGCTAAAATAATAGTTTCGGCATCTGAAATAGGTGTATTTGTACCAAAAATTTCAATTCCTATCTGATGAAATTGTCGTAGTCTTCCAGCCTGAGGTTTTTCATATCTGAACATAGGGCCGATATAATATAATTTTATTGGGGAGCCAAGGTTAATCATAGAATTTTCAACATATGCTCTCACTACCGATGCAGTACCCTCTGGTCTTAAAGTAACAGAACGTCCTCCTTTATCTTCAAAAGTGTACATTTCTTTTTGAACTATATCTGTATCTTCGCCAACACTTCTTTTAAATAATTCAGTAGGTTCAATTATTGGAGTTTTAATTTCTTTATAGCCATATTTTAAAAATGTTTCTCTTGCTTTTTTTTCTATAAAGTACCAGTATTTTGACTCTTCACCAAAGATATCCTGAGTACCTTTAAACTTCTTATATTGAGCCATACATCACCCTTTAAAAGGGGTCACCTCCTCTAATTTTCAAAAATTTAATTTGAATTATATCCTTTATATCTCTAAAGATTTTAATTATAGCAAAGAATATTACAAAAAATTCAAGTCTTCCGAGATACATGCCAATTGTTTCTATCCATATAACCCCCAATGGTGAATCTGGAGTTGTTATTCCTATAGAAAGTCCTACTGCAGATAATGCTGATGCATATTCAAATAAAGAATCTTCCATGGAATAACCATAAGATAATAATACTAATACTCCTATAGTATATATTAAAAAATACATAAATACTACTGCAATTACATCTTTTAAAGTATCGTAAGAAATTTTTTTCTTTGAAATACCTTTATATACTTCTATATGGAAAATACTTCCTTCTGGTTTAAAATAATTGTTTATTTGATGAGTGATTATTTTCCATATAACGAATATCCTGAAAAGTTTTAATCCTCCAGAAGTTGAATCCATCATCCCACCTAATATCATTAATATTGTCATAATAAGTAATCCAAAACCATTCCAATTTTCAAACGAAACTGTAGAAAATCCTGTTCCTGTAAGAGCAGAAATAGTTTGGAAAGCAGAATATCTTAATCCACCCCAAAAACCGTATAATAATTTTGTTGTGAAAAATAAGATTAAAGGTATTGATATTATCAATATAAAAAACATAGTTTTTGGTTCGGGATTTTTTTTGAATAAATCTCTACGCTTTAGAGCTGCATAGTGGACTCCAAATCCTGTTCCACCAGCAATCATTAAAACCATAATAATTATTTCAGCGTTAATATTATTAAATTCTCCTATACTATTAACTTTTGTGGAAAAACCACCTGTGGCTAGAGCAGTCAATGTATGGTTAAAAGAATCAAAAAAAGATAATCCTGCTATGAATTTTAATAAAATAATACCTATAATAGCCCATGATATATAAATTCCAAAGATTATTTTTGCAGAATCCCGCAAGTTTGGAACGACATTATCAGTTCTTCCCTCTGCCTGATATAATCCAACACCAAGAGCGCCTGTAGCTATAACCATAATTAATGCAAATCCGGCGCCCCCAAAATATTGCATTAGACTTCTCCATAATAAAAAGATTTTAGGAATTTTTGTAACGTCTACAAGAGTAAGTCCAGTAGTTGTCCAGCCACTTGTTGATTCAAAAATAGCCTGATGTATATTCAATATTCCAGAAAAAACGAATGGTAATGCAGAAAAGAATATTGCTAATGTCCATACCAGAAATATAATAACTATAGCATCCTGAATATTTATTGCAGAATTTTTTGTATTCCAGCTCAATAATATAAAAAAAGAACCTGTGAATATACTTATTAAACCTGCTTCCAAAAAACTATAAAAAGAATTTAAATCTTTATAAAATAGAGCTAACGATCCAAATAAAATTAATCCAATACCAAAATATACCAGCATTAAGCCGGTATTTCTAAAAACTAATTTATATCGATATTTTAAGTTAGAAAGGTATTTTGGCATATTTTCATCCTTTCAATAGTTTCAGCTTAACTTCAGGAACTTTATCTTTTAATGAAAAAATAACCAATTTATCTCCAGTCAATATTTCAGTATTTCCCTGAGGGACAAAAATTTCATTTTCGCGTATAATCATGCTTACAATAGAATTTTCTGGCATATATAAATCTTTTAGCTTTTTATTAGCAGCAAAATCCTGTTTTTTTATTTTTACTTCTATAATTGCTAATTTATCAGCATAGGGATTAAAAAAACTTAAATTTGTTTGATATTCTATAGAAGCTTCTATTAATTTTTCTATCCAATTTGTAATACTAACAGTTTCAATATAATTTTGTAAAAATAATTTTTCATTTTCAGGATAATTAACAAGGGATATTACACGTATATCTTCGTAAAGTTGTTTGATTAACCAGGAAACAACGAAATTTAATGCATCATCACTTGAGAGAGAAATTACACCTCCAACTCTGTTTGGTGCCATATCAAGACTTTCTAAAAAAGTTATTTCTGTTGGATCATGCAAAATTCCATCTAAATTTGAATAATATGCTTTTAAAGATAAAATTCTATTTATATTTTCCTGATTTGCTGAAATATAGTATACATTATGTCCCTGATATAATAAATTTCTCACTATTGAATAAGCAATATTCTCTCCTTCAACAATATAAAAGATTTTATTTTTCATTTATTACACCCTCATTTCCTACCAATTCGTCAACTGCATGCTCAATAGGACAAAATATAGTTAATCCAGCTTTTTCAAAAAGATTTTTTTTATGTGGATCATTAACTCTTGCTATTATTTCCAATTTTTGGTTTTTTGTTTTATAAAAAGTATTGCAGGCATTTGCAAGCATAAAATTTAAATTATCATCTGGAGTGACGATATATATTAAATCGGCTTTTTCGGCTTTTACCTGATCTAAAATAGCAATATCAGAACTGTCGACTACCATCGAAAAACCTGTAAAATTATATTTTTTAAGACGTTCGAGAGCTTCTGGCAATTTATCCACAACAATTACATTATGATCTTTAGAAAAGCGTCGGGCTAATTCAGATCCCAGTCTCCCACATCCAATAATAATAATATATTTCATTTTATTTTTCATTATTATGCCCCTCCAGGATTTTGACAATAACATTTTCAAGTTCCCTGTCTTTAATACTGTTTTCAGAAAGTGCTAATGCTGCTTTATAATGTTTTTTTAGAAGATTTATATTTTTTAGTTTTTTCCAGTATAAATATCCAAGTAAAAAGTGACCTTCATATCTATTAGGATTCTCAAAAATTAAAGTGCTTATTTTATCTTCAAGCATAAAAAATTCCAGATTATTATTTTCGTCAAAATTTATTATTTCATTTCTTAATTTTCTGTATTTTCCTTCAAAAGTTTCACCCTTGAATATAGATTCTGCAAGCATAATAGCAAATTCTTCTGGAACTATCGGTTTTTCAATCCAATCCAGAGCACCAATTTTAAATATATTTTTTATTGAATTTAAGTTCATTTTATTGCTAACAATATATAAAGGAGTTCTGGGTTGATATGTTTTTAACACTTCTAAATAATCTACAATATTCTCACCATGCAATTCTATTTCACTAATTATAAGTGAAAATTTCTCTTTGAAATTATTTTCGTTATCTAAAAAATTTTTAAAATCATTTAGAGTGTAAATAATAGTATTAATATGGTCAATATTCTGGAGATAATTATTGATCATCTTTTCATATAAAATTACAATTTCAGGAGAATCATCGATAATTAAAATTTTATGCATGAAAAACCTCCTAAAGGATAAATTCGCTTAAATCCTTATTTTCTGCAAGATTTCCTACTCTTTGTTTAACATATTCCTTTGTAATTTGTATATCAACTTCTGAACCTAAAGGAGCTTCAAAAGAAACCTCTTCAAGCACTCTTTCTACAACAGTATATAATCTTCTTGCGCCGATATTTTCAATTCTTTCATTTAACTCAAAAGCAATTTTGGCAATTTCATTTATTCCATCATCTGTAAATATTAAATTAACACCGTCAGTTTCCAGCAAAGCTTTATATTGTTTGGTAATAGCATTTTCTGGTTCAACTAAAATTCTGACAAAATCCTTTTCTGTTAAAGCATCTAATTCCACTCTAATAGGGAATCTACCCTGCATTTCGGGAATTAAATCAGAAGGTTTAGAGACGTGAAATGCACCAGCTGCGATAAACAGCATATAATCAGTTTTAATTGGTCCGTGTTTGGTTACAACAGTTGTGCCTTCAACAATAGGCAATAAATCTCTTTGAACACCTTCACGAGAAACATCTGGACCAGATCCTCCAGATTTAGCAGCAATTTTATCCATTTCATCTATAAAGATTATGCCTCTATTTTGTGCTCTATCTATAGCTTCTTGAATCATTTTATCTTTATCGATTAATTTCTCAGCTTCGATAGGTAATAATAATTTTCTTGCATCTTTTATTTTCAATTTTTTTCTAACAGTTTTTTTCGGCATCATATTTGAGAACATTTCTCCAATTTGTATTCCCATATCTTCAAATTCCGGACCCAATCCTGCAAACATTGGAGTTGCAGATTCCTCAACCTCAATTTCAATTTCAATTTCTTCTAATTCTTTATTTTTTAATCTTCTTCTTAATTCTTCTCTTCTTTCATGAACATTTGAATCATGAATTGGCTCTTCCTTTTTAGGTTGATTTTGACCAAACATATTTAATAAATCCATGAAATTTCCAGCAGATGGATGTTTAGGTTTTTTTATTCCCATTAATGAATCTAAAATTTTTTCTTCAACTAATTCTTCAGCATTTTCTTCAACATCTTTCATCATTTCATTTCTTACCATATTGATAGATACATTAACCAATTCTCTTATCATTGATTCAACATTTTTTCCAACATATCCAACCTCTGTAAATCTTGTAGCTTCAACTTTTATAAAAGGAGCATTGGCAATTTGAGCCAATCTTCTAGCTATCTCTGTTTTACCAACTCCTGTTGGACCAATCATTAAAATATTTTTAGGCATAATTTCTTTTTTCATTTTTTCAGGTAATTTTAATCTTCTGTATCTATTTCTTAAGGCTATTGCCACAGCTTTTTTAGCATTTGTTTGACCTATAATATATTTATCTAATTCTTTTACAATTTCTTTTGGAGTTAATTCTATCATAACATATGCCTCCTCATATATTTTTGAAGATACTAACTTTTATTAATTAAATAGAATAAATTTTAATATATAAAGAACCATAATCTAAATCCCCTTCGGGGATTTAGATTATTGTCCTAAGATACTATTAATATTATTGTATGTTGTGTATCCAGCGTTGAAGAAACTCATAAAGTTATTAACAATACTCATAACATTTACAACGTTAGTTAAAATATTTTTAGGAATATATATAATATCGCCAGGTTCTAATAATTTGTTCATATTTTCTGGAACATTTTCACCATTATAAAACTCTTTTAAGTTCAAAACAATTGGTGGTTGATCAGGGCCATCGGTGAATAAAAATACATTTGACAATTCAGCAGTTTGAGTTCTTACACCTGCTTTAAATAAAGCTTCAATAACATTTAAACCTTTAGTATAAGGTATAACTCCAGGCTTTGAAACTTCACCAAATACATATATATATTGATTATGTGTTGATGGAACATATACAACAGTACCAGGCTCAATTAAAACTGTATTCAGATTTTTAACTTTATCCAAATCTATTTTTTCAAAATCTCCATTTGCTTTATATAAATTTATGTATTTTTGAGTTTTCCAATCAATAGATAATTGCCCTAATAATTCAGTTAATGGTATAGGAATTTCACTTTTTATGCTTCTTGGTGTTGTGTTTCCCAACACAGTAATATAGTTTAAATTAACATCCAGAATAAAGTTTACATAAGAGCCTTCAGGTATTTTTGAAAGCGGATTATTAATTACATCTAAAGAGTTATATTCAGCAATTTTTTCATTTTTATTATATACTACAATAGTTCCCTCATTTGATGGGGAAAAACCATTAACACTGCTAAATACGTCTATTAAAGTTACATAATTTTTATTTTTTGGTGTAACAACCTTGATAGATCCGTTTTTATAAATTAAAACTGTATCATTTTTAACTTTTTTTACATTCACATAAATTTCATTTGTTATTGGAGTTTTATTTAATACATTTTCTGCTTTTATACCATTATAAGTATTTATATTATTATTGCTTTTTACCGTTATTTCATATTTCTCCGATGGTACATATCCAGCTTTCAGTAAAATACTCCATAATGAGTCATTTAGTTTAGCAGTATACACACCGTTTGCTATACCTTCACCTAAAATATAAACATCTCTTCTTGAACTTTTTGCCATAATCATAGTTCCCGGTTCTATTATATCATTATAAATTTTATTTTCTTCAATAGTAATCTGTTTTGAAATATCTTTATTGACTAAAAGTAATTCTCCACTAAAACTGTTATTAAAACCTCTTGCTTTTGAAATAATTGCAGAAAGCGTGATTGGTTCTGAAATATCAAAGTCTATTTTTCCTGTATAGTTAAAAGCACCAGAAGTATAAACATAATTCTTTTTAATTTTGATTGTTATGATGCTTCCAGGTTTGAGTGAATCATATTCGAAATGTTCAACATTATTTTCAGTTAAACCTAATTTAGCTAAAATAGTTTTTTTATCAATATTTTCTTTTTTATCAAAATAGATAGTTTTTGATATATCTCCAACAACATATACAAATTTTTCAACAGGAATAAAATCGATATACATATTGTTTTTCAAAGAAATATTGGTTGTAGCGACAAAAGTGTCTTTAGTATCAGGATCAAAAATTCTGATTTCAGTTAAGTCTTTATCAACACCTAACTTGCCAACTAAAGTATCTAAATCAAAGTTTTCAGTTTTTGAGAAAGAAATTTTACCTTTATTATTAACATATACAAATTTTTCAACAGGTGTAAATTTTATAATCATACCTTTGATAAGTGAAATATTTTTCGTAGCTTTAGATGATATTCCGGTTTTTGGATTAAATATTTCAATACTGTAATCTTTTTTATCAATACCCATTTTACCCAATAAAGTATTCAAATCAAAAGTTTCTTTTATATCAAATACGATTTTTCCTCCGCCTTTATTTGAACTAACATAAACATATTTTTCAACGGATTCAAATTCTATAATTTCTCCAATATTTAAATTATAGTCGTCATTAATATTATCCAATTTCCCATTTTCTTTACTATATATTGTATACGTAATGTATTTCGGGTCAATTCCAAGTTTAGCCATCAAAGTTTTCATAGTAAATGGTTCATCTTTATCAAATATTATTTTACCACTTTTATTTAAGCCAAAAACATAAACATATTTTTCTAACTTATTAAAAATAACAGTATCACCTTTTTTTAGAGTTATATTTTTATTATTTTTTAAATCATCAAAAGAATAGTTTAACATTTCATCATTTCTTAATACAATAATGGAATTTTCAAAATTTTCTGGATTAATGTTTGAAAGAGAAATAACATCTTTTAATGTAATTCCGTTAAAATATGGGATAGTTTTTATTCCGAAATTTGTGTATACATTAATATTGGTATTAAATTCAAAAGGTATGACAATGGTTGAATTTTCAGGTACTATAGGATCATTTTCTAATAATAACCCTTTGAATAAATTAGTAATATCAACTTTTTTTTCTGTGCCATCAGGAAATTTAACTATGGCATAAGAACTTTTCCATGGTTCCGCAAATCCACCACTTAAAGAGATAATTTTTGTTAAGGATAATTCAGGTTTGGGCAATTGTATAATACCGGATTTTCTAACATTTCCAATGACTTGAACTTCAAATGGAGCATAATTAACAATACCCAGAGTAACATTAGGTGATTTTATATAAGTGCTTATTTTATCTTTTATTTCCTTTTCAAGTGCTTCAATGTTTTTTCCAATTGCAGTTAATCTTCCAATCGGTGGAACAGTAATCTTCCCATCTGGACCAACCATAATTTTTTGGTTAGAATATTCTGGATAACCAAAAACCCATAATCCCAAAACATCACCCGTTCTAATTGTATAATTTGCAAAAAGTGAAATTCCCATAAGGATAATCAGAATAATAGACATTTTTAGTCGCACTGCTAAAACCTCCTATATATTATTTTTTGAATTAATGATTTTTTCTATTAAATTTAGTTCCTGACTTGAAAATCCATTCATTTTTAAAATTTCTAAAGTATTTTTTGCATATTTATAATTATTTATTTTTAAAGCAGCCTTTATTTTTATTAGGTTCATGTCAATGAAAAATTTATCATTAGCATTAATTTTTAAGCATTCCTCATAGTTACCAGAATTAAATGAAGATTTTAAATAATAGTAATGAGTTTCTTCAGTATTTAATCCATTTTCGATAGATTTTTTAAAATTTTCGAATGCTAAACTTGATTCATTTTTTAATAAATAACATACACCTAAATTATGGTATATTAAAGGATTTTTTGAATCTTCTTTTAAAGCTAGTAAATAGTTTTTAATGGCTAAATCGATATTGTTTAAACTTAGATATTTATTTCCTAAATTAAGATAATAGTTGCTTTTATTCTGCAATTCCAACACCTTCCGAATAATAATACATTGTATCACTCATTATTTTACTATCTATTTGTAAATAAATCTTTACCGGCCTAATTCCAGGAGCTATGGGAGGGTAAATTTTATAGGTAATATTTTGTATTATTTTTTTGTTTATTTTTATGTAGTTTTCAAAGGTCATAAGATATTCTTCTGGGATAAGATAACCACCAGTTAAGTTAATAAGATATCGAAATTTTTTATCTATTATTTTATCTGAAACAAGATATAAAGAAATATTTGTAAATAAAAAAGGTATAATATTCGTAATATTTATATATTTTTCATAATTTGTATTTTCCGTATCATTTAATATGATTATAGAATCGTTTTTTAAAAGAGGAATCATTTCTAAAAATAAATATTCCATATTATCAAAATTATAAATACGAGGTTTTTCTAATTTTTTATTATAGTCAAAAGCATATCGACCTTCTGAATCTGTAATATAAATTTTTCTATTAATGAAATTAATAAAATTACTTCCTGGTGAAATAGTGCTTATTTTTAAATTAATCATCATTTTAGGTACATCAAAATCAATTCCATATAAAAATACATGATAAGGAACTATATCTCCAACAAAATCAACTTGATCCAAAATCAATTTATAACTTGAATAATCAAATTTCATTAGAATTCCGTTATTATAATTTAACAAATAAGAAAAATCAAATAACTTGATGAATTTTCCATTTTGATATAAATAAGTACCATCATTCATAAAAGAAATTAAAAAAATATTATAAGGTAATGATACAATATTCAAAGGTTTATGAGAATTTTTTAGAGGAATAATTGATTCGATTTTTTTCGAATAAGTTGAAAATACAAGAACCTGTTTATTTTTTATATCAATTAAGTTTATATCTTCTTCCGAAAAACTTCCATTTGTTATAATATAGTTATTATCCAGAGCGATTTTTTCCAATAAATTCCCATAGTAATCAAGAATAAGAATACTATTATTTTTTGCATAATAAGTCCAGAATCTTCCGACTTTATCTAATCCAATTAATAAAAGATTATCATATTTGCTAATTTTTTCGAAATAGAACTTTTTTTGTAAAGAAAAATTTTTTATTACATAAAGACCGGTGTTTCCGGAAACATAAAAATAGTCTGTGCGCTCATCATAATATATATTTAGAGGAATAAAATCTTTCCCTATAGCATTTTCAAATTTTATCCAGTTTTCATAAGAATTATCCAGGTTGGTATAGTAAATTAACTTATTTTGTATATCTAATAGATATATATAAGAATTTACTATAAGAAAATCATTAGCCATAAAGTATTTTTCATTAGCATTTATAATATTTTTTATTTGTTTAAATTCTTTTATTTTTATTTCTGGTGAAATTATTTTTTCAATGTTATTCAGGGAGTTTATAAAATTCAAAAGTGATATTGCTTCAGTGTTTGAAGGAGAAAAAAACAGAATGTTATTTAAATCTTCTTTAGCTTTTTCAATATTTCCTAATAAAAGATCCAGTTTAGCAGCAAAATACCAAAAATATGGAACGTCTCTTAAATAAATTTGATTTGACATAGCTTCTTCTAATTTCAAACGAGCTTCATATTTTTTACCAGAAAAAAAACTATTTAGGCTCTCTGAAAATAACCTTCGAGCCATTTTTTCACTATCTGTTAAATTTTGAGAAAAGGCAATTGAATAAAATAATATAAAAATAAATATTATTTTTTTCATCTTTTAAAGGACCTTCTAAAAATTTCTATAATATCTGTTTTCCTTTCATTATGGTTTAATAATCTTTCAATATTGGATCTATGTTTATAAATACTAATTAAAGCTAAAACTATATTTAATAAAGCAAGTTTTGGTGAATAAATAAAGCTAATAATTCCAATTATACTTAAAGTAGAAATTGATGCCAAAGAAACATATTTAGTTGTTAAGGTTAAAGGTATCCATATTAGAAAAAATATTAAAGCTAAAGCTGGGTTTAAAGCAAAATAGACACCAACGGTAGAAGCAACGCCTTTTCCTCCTTTGAATTTTAGCCATACAGGATATATATGACCTATAACAGAAAAGAAAGCTACAAAATATGCAATATCTTTATTAAAATTAAAAGCAATAAATGTTGGAAAAAATGATTTTAAAAGATCTAAAATCATACTTAGTATTCCATAAAATGCTCCCGCATTTCTTAAAACATTTGTACCACCAACATTACCGCTACCAACTTTGGTAATATCTATTCCTTTTAAACGAGCAATTAGAAAACTGAATGGAATTGAACCAAATAGATAACCTAACATTATCCATAAAACAACAGTCAAGATAATCACCTCATTATTTGATTCTATTTTATTATTTGGTTCTATTTTTAAACTTTATAAATATGGGCGAGCCAATAAAAGGATCAATATATCGTCTGATCATATTTTGAATAGCTCTTTGATAAGTTTTAGGAATTTGTTGAGGCATATTACTAAAAAATATGAAAACAGGTGGTTTAATATCAACCTGCGTTCCATAATAAATTTTTATTCTTTTTCCTTTTCGGATCGGTGGAGGTGATACCATCATAAATCTTTCTAAAGCTGCATTTAACGCACTTGTAGGTATTCGTTTTGTATAAGAATTGTAGGCAGTATCTATAGCATCCATTAATTTTTCAATGCCCCAATGTTTAGCAGCTGATGTGAATATAACAGGACTATAATTTACAAAATACAATTCCTTTTCGAATAAATTTAAGTATTCTTCAATTCGTTTATCATGGTATTTTACCAAATCCCATTTATTAAAAGCAATTACAGTAGCCTTTCCTCTGTTTTCTGCTGCACCTATAACTTTTTTATCCTGTTGAGTAATTCCCTCAACCGCATCTATAAGCAAAACAACAACATCAGAATTTTCAATTGCTCGAATAGTTCTAACTGTACTATACATCTCGACACTACCATATTTGGTTTTTGACTTTCTTTTTAAACCAGCAGTATCTATAAAAAGATACTTTTGTCCGTTTATTTCTACTAATTCATCAATGCTATCTCTTGTTGTTCCCGGCACATCTGAAACAATAGCTCTATTAATACCTGTAATAGCGTTAAAAAGAGAAGATTTACCAGCATTTGCACGTCCAATTAAAGCCACCTTTATGATATTTTCGTCTTTTTCTTCCTCAGTTTCATATTGAGGGATTTTTTCAAAAATATTTTCTATTAATTCATCTAAATTTTTATTATGTTCCGAAGAAATAGGAATAGGTTCTCCTAAACCTAATTTATATAGTTCAGGTAATACATTAATTTCAAATTTTTCATAAGATTCAACCTTATTTGCCACTAATAGAACTTTATTTTTAACTTTTCTTAATACATTTGCTAAATAATAATCTTCAGCAGTTAAACCGTTTTTACCATCAACTATAAATAAGATTAGATCTGATTCTTTTAAAGATTCCATTACTTTATTTTTTGCAATTTCTTCTAATTCATTTGTAGGTTCTTCAAATATTCCGCATGTATCAACTAAGGTGAAGGCACGCCCATCATAGCGTGCCTCACTGAATATTTGATCTCTAGTTACACCAGGATAGTCCATTACTATAGCTTTTTTTTCCTTTATCAACCTATTAAAAAGAGTTGATTTTCCTACATTTGGTTTTCCGATAATTAGCACAACTGGTTTCATTTAATTCACCTCTATTATTTTAATAAACTTATAATCATGTTTCCCTTTTGTTCTTCATTTTCAAAATCTATAGATAAAATTTCACCTTCGACTTTAGTACCTATTTTTAAAACATCTTCAATGGTTTCATTTTCAGATAAGTCAATTTTTGATTTTGGAATAAATGCCTCTACTTCGTAATCATCAACAAGTACAACAGCGCCTTTTCCAACATATTTCAAGATTTTTCCGCTTATTTTATCTCCTTTTTTTAATTCATTGGAAACTTTTTTCCATGGATTTTCTTTTGTCTGCTTAATACTTAATTTTATTTTTCTATTATCTTTATCTATATGTAACACTTTAACTTTAATTTTATCCCCTTCTGAGAACAAATCTTCAATATTATCAACAAAATTCCACGATAATTCGGAAACATGTGAAAAACCTGTTAAATTATTATCTAATTTTACAATAATACCATTTGGTAAAAGTTTCTCTACCTGTCCGTTAATAATATCTCCTTCTTTTAACTTATCATCAATATCTTCCCATGGATCTCCTATTACCTGCTTATAACTTAAAGTTATTTTCTTTTTATCTTTATCTATTGAAATAACTTTAACCTTTATTAAATCTCCTATTTTAACTATATCTTCAATTCTACCTTTTCCTGTCCAGAAAATTTCAGATTCATGAACAAGACCTTCCACGCCTTCATCAAGTTTAATTGCAAAACCAAATGGAAAAATTTCAACCACTTCTCCAGTAACAACAGAATCAATCTGGAATTTTTTTTCAATATTTTCCCACGGATCATCTTTTAGTCTTTTTATAGAAATGGAAACCTTTTTTTCCTCTTTGTCTAATTTTATAATAACACCTTTTATCTTATCTCCAATTGAATAGGATTTTGTATGATCGAACTTTTTATCCCAGGATAATTCGCTTCTTGGAGCTAAAGCGGTAACATATGGATTTAAATTAACAAATAAACCAAAATCTTTTATGCCACTTACAATTCCTTCAACAATCATATTTAAGTGATGATTTTCAAAAAATTCATCGACATATTTTTCAATAATGCCTTTTCTTGATACGACAATATTTATTTTTTTTCTTCTCTTTTCATTTTTTAATACAAGAAAGTCCATTTCTTCTTTCGGAAAATCATGACGTGGATTAAGCATTGATAATGAACCCGGTAAAAATGCATTTATAACATTTTCTAATTCTACAATGTAACCTTTTTCAATTTTTTCAACAATTTTACCTTTCACAATTTTACCTTCAACGATATTTTCTATTATAGCATCTCTTTTTGCAGCTTTCTCTGATCCGAATGCCTGGCCTTCAGATTCATTGATTTTTAATAATTTTACAGTAATTTTATCTCCTGATTTATATTCTTTAATATTGTTTAATAAATAATCTTTTCCAACATACACGTCAAAAGGCTTTCCTTCTGCGCTAACAAAAAGACCATCTGAACTAATAGAAATAATTTCACCTTTTATAATATCCCCCTTTTTTATTTGAAATTCTGTTTCCTCGCTTAGTAATTTTTCAAATTCATTTTTATCTTCAACCATCAAAAACCCCTCCTTAAAAATTCGATAACTTCTTTGATAGATTTATTTGGTGTAGAAGTACCTGTTAAAATACCTATTTTTTTTATTCTGGAAAAATCAATATACAATAATTCTTTAACCGAATCTATATGAATAGAATTGTTATTGTATTTTTTAGAAATCTCATATAGTTTTCGAGTATTTGAACTATGTTTTCCTCCTATTATTATAACAAATTCTGACCAAATTGCAATATCTTTAGCTTCTTTTTCCCGGATTTTTGTTTCATAACATATAGTATCTTTTACTACCAATTCATTATATTCCGAAAGTTTTGCAATTTGTGATGCAAAATCTTTAAAATTATTATAATCCATAGTTGTTTGAGTGATTATACATAATTTGTTATATTTAAAAGATTTAGCATTTTTTAATATTTCTATTTTTTTCTCATCTATATTACCTTTTAATCCAATCATTTCAGCATGATCTTTCTTTCCATATGCGACAATAAAGAACCCTTTTTTTTGCATATTGTAAGCATAATTAAAAACCTTTTCAACAATAGGACAGGTTAAATCTACAACACTTTTAAAGTTATTTTTTAAAAAGTTCTTATCTTTTTTAGGAATACCATGAGCACGTATAATACAAATAGCTTCTTTTGAATTCTCTGGTAAATCATTTAAAGAATAGAAAAAATTAATATTTTTAGATACAAGTTCGTCTTTAACACTATTGTTATGTACTAAATCACCATATATATATACATTTTTATTTTTTTTTGCCAGTTCTAGGGCCTTTTCATAAGCTCTTTCAACGCCATAACAAAATCCAATTTTTGAAGCAAGGCGTATTTCCATTTAAATCACTCCAGATTAATCTTTTTCAAGATAATTTCTTTTATTTCATCTACCACAGTTTTTATATCTTTTCCTGTAGTATTAACTATAATTGCATCATCAGCAGGTTTTAAAGGGGCGATTTTTCGCGTAGAGTCAGCGATATCCCTTTTTTCTATCTCTTTCATAACATCCTCTAAACTTACATCTTCACCCTTTTCTATTAATTCTTTAAATCTTCTTTTAGCTCTTTCTTCAATAGATGCAGTTAAAAATATTTTTATTTCAGCATCAGGTAATACAACAGTTCCAATATCTCTGCCATCTATAACAACGCCGTTATTTGAAGCTATATTACGTAATATTTCATTAACTTTTTTTCTAACACCTGGATTTTTTGCTACTATTGAAGCAGCTTTACCGATTTCTGACGTCCTTATCTGAAAATCCAGCTTTTCATCAAACAAATAATAATCTCCATCAATAATTTTTATATCAAAAGATTTTAACGCATTTATTATATCATTTTCATTATTTAAATCAAAACCCTTTTTTTTCAGGTAATATCCAAATGCTCTATATAATGCTCCACTATCCAGATAATATAAATTAAATATATTTGCAATTTCTTTTGCAATAGTACTTTTACCTGAACCAGCAGGACCATCAATAGCTACTTTAAACTTATTCATTCTAATCCTCCTTAAATATCGAGCTTTATTTTTAATTCTTTTAATTGCTTTTCTGAAACAGAAGATGGTGCTCCAGTCATTGGGTTGGAACCACTTGCGGTTTTTGGGAATGCAATAACCTCTTTAATAGAATCTTCACCAGCCATAATTGCAATTAATCTGTCAAATCCTATAGCAGCGCCTCCATGTGGTGGTGGTCCATATTTAAATGCTTCTATTAAAAATCCAAATTTTTCGTTGATTTCTTTTTCACTTAAACCTATTAATTCGAATATTTTATTTTGTAAATCTTTTCTATGAACCCTTATACTTCCGCTTGCCATTTCATATCCGTTGATAACTAAATCATAACATTGAGCTCTTATTTTTAGTGGATTTGAATCCGCAAATTTTTCAAACTCATCTAATTTTGGCATAGTAAAAGGATGATGTTCTGCAACCAGTCTATTTTCTTCTTCATCCCATGTAAACATTGGAAAATCTACAACCCACAATACGTCAAAACCTTCTTTTTTCTCCATTTCTTCTTTAATTAATTTAACTCTAATATGTCCCAAAATTTTGTTTATTTCTTCTTTTTTTCCAACTAAAATAAACGCGATATCATTATTTCCAATATATCCGTTTTTTACTAGTTCATTTAGTTCAGGCTCTGCAAATTTTTTAATTGATGATTTAATATTTCCATTTTCATTTTTTACCCAGATTAATCCTCCTGCGCCAACTGATTTTGCAAAATCTGTATATTCATCGATTCTTTTTCTTGAAAATTTATTTGCTTTTTCTTTTAAAACAATACCTTTAATAGTCTGATTGTTTTCTATAGCATTTTTTATAAATTCTGCATGGGTGTTTTGGAATATTTCTGTAAAATCATTGATTTCAAGGCCATATCTTGTATCGGGCTTATCAGAACCGTATTTATCCATAACTTCATCGTATGTATATCGCTTTAATGGTAATTCTAATTCATAATTTATTAATTCTTTGAATAATTTTTTTAATAATCCCTCAGTAAAATTCAAAATATCATCCATATCAACAAAAGACATTTCAAAATCTATTTGTGAGAATTCTGGCTGTCTATCTGCTCTAAAATCTTCATCCCTGAAACATCTTGCAATTTGAAAGTATCTATCAAATCCAGAAACCATTAACAACTGCTTAAATAATTGTGGGGATTGTGGTAAAGCATAGAAAGTTCCTGGTTTTAGTCTTGATGGAACTAAAAAATCTCTTGCACCTTCAGGTGTGCTTTTAGTTAAATAGGGAGTTTCTATTTCCATAAAATCATTTTTCGAAAAATATTCTCTTGTTATTTGAAGAGCCTTATGACGTAAGAATAAATTTTTCTGCATTTTTTCCTTTCTTAAATCAAGATATCTGAACTTTAATCTTAAATTTTCTGAAATATCTTCATCTTTGTTTATATAAATAGGTGGAGTTTCAGATTCTGATAAAATTTCAAGGTCTTCAACTAAAATCTCGACTTCTCCGGTTTTCATATTTTTATTTATTGCATCATCTGGTCTTTTTCTAACAATACCTTTTATGGCTATAACATATTCATTGCCTAAAGATTTCGCTATTTCATAAATTTTTTCATTATCCGGATCAACAACAAACTGAACTTTTCCATAACGATCTCTTAATAATCCAAACTTAATTCCACCTAAATCTCTGACTCTTTCCACCCAACCATTTAATATGACATTTTCTCCAGTATTATTAATATTCAATTCACCACATTTATGAGTTCTTTTTAAACGCATTGAAACACCTCCGTATTTATATTTTTTAAGGAATTTGTTATAATGATATAGAAAATAGTATTGATAAAAATCAATATTAGGGAAATCAACTTTCAATTTCAATAAAACTTATTAAAGTATATCATAAAAATATGTCTAAAAATACTAATTTATTTTACCATTTTTTTTGATTTTTGTGGTAAAATAAGATTGAGAGTTAGAAAATAATAAAAATTTTTTGGAGGTGTTAGGATGAAAAAGATCTTAATTATTTTAGCCGTTTTATCTTTAGCTGTATTTTCATTTGCGGCAACAACGTATAAAGATGTTCCGGTTAATCATTGGGCATTTGATTCTATTGAAAGGTTATCTTCTTTAGGCATTATTGAAGGATTTCCAGATGGAACATATCAAGGATTATCACAGGTAAATAGATATCAACTAACAGTTGCACTTGATAGAGCTTTGAAATATGTAGAACAACAATTGTTTGCAACATTAGCAGAAAAGGTTGTAAGTCTTGATAAACAGGTTCAGGAAATTGAAAAACAATCAAAAGGCATGTCAAAAATGGAAGTTGAAGCGATGATAAAAAAATCAATAGCAAATATAGACACAACGCAATTAAATTCAAAAATAAACGAATTAGAAACTTCTATAAACGAGTTAAAAAGTGCTTATGATGTTATTAGCTTTTTGAGTACAAAAATTGACAATGTTGAAAAAAAGATAAATGAAATGCAATCAAACAAAATGATTGAACAAAAAATATCAAATTTGGAAAATAATCTAAATATGTTAAAAAATTTATCCGGTGATTTAACTGCTCTTAAAAAGGAAGTTGCTTCAAATAAAACAGCAATAGAATCAATTGGAATACTAGCTAATAAAGTAGCTGATTTAGAAATGAAAGTGAATTCAATAGATTTAGAAAGCATAAAAAATGAAATATCAGATTTTGAATCAAAATTAGCTTTAAAAGCTGATATTGATATGGTAAACACTGCAATTGATACAAAAGTTAGCGAATATTTGAAAGATTATACTAAACTTGAAGATTTGAGTAAAGTTTCATTAGAAATAACTACTTTAAATTCAAAAGTATCATCATTAGAAAATTTATATAATGGATTAAATAGTAAGTTATCAAAATATGAGGAATTAAATTCAAGTTTAAAATCTGTTGAAACATCAGTGGCTGCAAATGCTGAAAAAATAAAGGAATTAACTTTAAATTTTGATAATTATGTAACAAAAGATACATTGAAAGAATATGTAACATTTGGTGATCTAAAACAATATGCAACATTAGGAGATTTAAATGCCAGATTAAAAGATTATGCGTTAAAAACAGATCTTGAAAAATATGCACTTGTTGCTGATGTTGACTCGAAACTCGATAATTATGTAACTAAAGCAAATTTAGAAAAACAATTAGAAAAATATGCAATGTCAGATTCTGTTGTGGATAAAGCAAGAGTTGATAAAATAGAAAAAACAGCAAATCAAGCAAATATTTTAGGTTGGCTTGGAATTGTATTGGGAGTAGCTGGAGTTGCAATTTACTTTATCAACCCATCGAATTATAAATAAAAAAAGGCGGCAATTTAGTCGCCTTTTTTTATTTATAATTGAAATTTTATAACTGTAATAACCTATAAATAGAATATATTTAAATGCAGCTAATTTTATGCTATAATATTATCAGTAGATATAAATATATTTAAAAACTGAATTTCTCATGTGAAAGGATGGTAATTATGAATAAAAAATTTAACTGGAAAGAGAAATTTAATGAATATAAGAATGATGAGGAATTGAGAGAGGATTTAAACAAATTTAGATCCGGATATTATAAAAGAAATGATGATTGTTCCGAATGTTTACAATGTATAGGTACTATTGCTGTTGCTGATACCTGTTGTGAATGTATGGGAGGAGATTTATGCCCTTGTATTTAAGGAACAAAAGTGTTTTAACAGCAATATATTTATCAATTGTAGTAATTCTTTATATTATTGCTAAATTTTTTCATATAGCTCCAAATATTATTCCATTATTAATACCAATATTTATCCCGCTGTTAGATAATTTATATTATTCGATAATATTTACAGTGGGATTTTTATTTATAATGTCTATTTTTGGCTTTTTTATTCAAGTTTCGTCTTTAATTTTTCTCTTTTTTATTCCGATAATAGTTTTCACGTATTCTAAAAAAATAAAATATATTATAACCTCATTAACAGCTTTTATAAGCACAATGATAATAACAAAATTTTATTATTTTTTAATACCAGAATATATGAAAAATAATTTTATGCTATATTTTTTAATAATTTTTTATGTTCTGGGAATAAATATATATGGATTAATTATTTTAGAATTAGCCGGAAAAGTTGAAAACTATTTAAAAAAATATTATGGGGGAGATGAATGATGAAAAAATTTTTATTATTATTTTTTATGCTATATTTTTTAATAATTTTTTCTGAAGATGACCCATTTAAAATACCTGATATGGATATGGATATTAATATGAATTTCAATTCTGATATAGAAAATTTGTTTTCTGAAGAATTTAATAAATATTTTGATGAAATGAATAAAGAATGGGAGGGCCATTTAAAAATAATGGATGAACAATGGCAAGAATTATATGAAGAGAGCCAGAAGGAATGGGATAAATACTATAAAGAATATCTGATAAAAGAAAAGAAATTTTTAGAAAATTTTGAGAAAATCTGGGGAAAACCATTTGAATATTCATCGCAAAAGTGGTTTGAATTTTCTGAAGATTTGAAAACATTTAGTGAAGTGAGTTTTAAAAGTGATGAGAAAAATAAAAATGGATATCTGGAAGTAAAAACAATTATAGAAAAAAATGAGAGTCCAGAAAAAGCTATGGAAAAAATAAAAGAACAATTGAAAAGAACTATCAGCAAAAAAGATGAATTCACCAAAAAGCCAGTTCTTGAGAATCTTATTGACAAAAAACAAATTGAAAATCCGAAAATAAAAAAAGAAAAAGAAACTGTTGATGGTAAAATCATATATAAAACAAAGATTCCAATTATAAAAAATCCTTTTCTGGAAAAGGCAAAGCAATATATTCCAATAGTTAATAAAATATCAAAAAAATATGGATTACCAAAGCCATTTATTCTTTCCATAATACAAAAAGAGTCGTCATTTTTACCATACGCAAGATCAAAAAGTGGAGCTCTGGGATTGATGCAATTAATTCCCAGATATGGTGCAACTGAAGCATATATTTTTCTTTATAAACGAAAACCAAATCCGAGGATATTGGTGAATGAACTATATAATCCAGAAAAAAATATTTTATATGGGTCAGCTTATATATATTTATTGCATACAAAATATTTTAAGTTTGAAAATGATTATTCAAAAAGAAAATATATGGTTATTGCAGGATATAATATGGGACCAGTAGCAATTTCAAAAAGAGTCAGGGGTTTGAATCTTGAAGAGATGAATTTAAAATCTTTGTATAATTATTTATTATCAAATACGAGAAAAGAAACTTCCGATTATTTAAAAAAAGTTTTGGAATATGAACGTAATTGGGTAAAAATTTACCCGTAGAAAAATGAACGCTTCATGCAGAAGCATTCATTTTTTCTTTTAGCTTTTTTTGTTTTTTTCTTAATAAAATTAATTCTATAGTACCGGTAAGTGAAATAATCCCGACCAGAATATATGTAAAAATAGTCCCCTTATAATCAAGTGCCATACCAATAAACGGTGATAATATCGCAAAACTTAAATTAGCTGCAAGACTTACCATTGAAATTACAGTTGCTCTATATTTATCTTCTACTTGGTGATTAATATAAAAATTCATTGTTGGTCTATAAAGACTTCTAACTATTTGTTGCAAAGTCAGAAAAGCTATTGCCAATTTTGATATAAAAATTACTGGTAAAATAAAACTTAAAGTGGTTATTCCAAGTAGAGTTAATAAAACTTTTCTTGGACGAATATCTTTAATTTTCATTGATAAAAATTTAGAAGCCCAGGCGGCTATAATATTAAAAGCAAAAAAAATAACACCATACCATTTAACGTCTATATTTACAATAGAAAAATATGGTTGATATAGCCAGAACCCTATTCTAAAAGTAAAACCAATAAACATGGCGTAAACCAGTGCCCATAAAATCCTTGGTGTGTTTATTGCGAGTTTGAAACTTTTGAAAACATGTATAGTATAGCTGTGCTCACTTTTTTCTCGTTCTGTCTCCACAAAGAGAAATGCTATAAAGGAACCGATTATTACACTGAGTACGCTAATCCAGAATGGAAGAAATTTATTATAAGAATATAAAAAACCGCTGATTATAGAGCCAAATGCATGACCTAAAAATAAATAAGAATTACTTTTTCCTTCAATAACCTGGAAATCATTTTTTCTGTTTAATTTGATTAAACTTTCGTATAATAAAGCTGAGTCTGCCCCGCTTGATAAAGTTAATCCAATTCCAAATAATATCTCAGCTAAGGCAAAAACCCAGAAAGAATTAAAAACAATATACAGAGTCAACCCCAGAGCTGCAAAAACACCAGATAAAAAAAGGGAAAGTTTTCGTGAAACTTTGTCAGCTAAGCTTCCGGTAGGAACTTCAAACAGAAATATAGAAATGGAATAAATGCTCTGCAATAACATTATTTCGGAATAGTTCAGGCCTTTAAATATCATATAAGGAACTACAATAGGACCAATAATTCTAAAGTTAATAAAAAATCTGTAAAATGGGTAAATAATGACGTTTTTGTTATACATTACATCCCCCCCTGAAAAATATTTCAGCAATTATACAGGAGGAATATAACAGATACATTTCATCAAATTTACAAAATATAAAAAGCTGGATCTATACAGATCCAGCTAAATAATTATTAATTAACTATTTTGATTTTGTGTATCTTCGGGGTTTTGATTTGCACTACCCTGTGCTGCTTGAGCTTGCTGATATATATATTGTCCTAATTTCATTGATTCGTTTTTCAAATCTTCCATAACTATTTTCAACTTAGCTATATCATTATTGTTTATAGCGTCTCTAACATCTTTGATCAATGTTTCTAATCTTGTTTTTTGATCTTCAGGAACTTTGTCTTTATTTTCGTTAATTAATTTCTCTACCTGATATGCTAAATCATCAGCCTGGTTTTTAAGCTCGATTTCTTCTCTTTTTCTCTTATCTTGTTCTTCATACTCTTGAGCTTCTCTAATCATTCTTTCAATATCTTCTGAAGATAATTTATTTCTACCTGTAACAACCATTGATTGTTGTTTTCCGGTTCCTAAATCCTTAGCTGAAACGTTAACTATACCATTAGCATCTATATCAAATGAAACTTCAATTTGTGGAACTCCTCTTGGTGCTGGTGGTATACCGGTTAATTTAAAACTTCCAAGGAAGAAATTATCTCTTGCTAAAGGCCTTTCTCCCTGGAAAACTCCAATTTCAACTTCACTCTGGAAATCAGCAGCGGTTGTAAATACTTTACTTTTTCTAATTGGGATTTTGCTGTTTTTAGGAATAATAACTTCCATTAAACCACCTTTAACCTCAACACCTAATGATAAAGGTGTAACATCAACTAAAACTAAGTCTTGTTCCGTGTTTCCAGTCATAATTGCGGCTTGCACAGCAGCACCAACAGCAACTGCTTCGTCTGGGTTAACGCCTTTACTTGGATCTTTTTGGAAAATTGATTTTACTAAATCCTGAACAGCAGGAATCCTTGTTGAACCTCCAACTAATAGGACGTCATCTATTTCCTGTGGAGATAAACCAGCATCTTTTAAAGCGGTTTCAATAGGACCTCTTGTTGATTCAATTAAATCTCTTACCAATTCTTCGAATTTCTTTCTTGTTAATGTTTTTTGTAAATGTACAGGTTGTCCATTTACTACCGTTATAAATGGTAAATTTATTTCTGTTTCTAATTTTGTAGAAAGTTCTATCTTTGCAGCTTCTGCAGCTTCTTTTAAACGTTGCATAGCCTGTCTGTCATTTGATATATCTGAAGCATGTTCTTTCTTAAATTCTTCCACTAACCAGTTTATTATTCTCTGGTCAAAATCATCTCCACCAAGGTGGTTATTACCAGAAGTAGATACAACTTCAATAACACCTTCGCCAACATCTAAAATAGAAACATCAAAAGTTCCTCCACCAAGATCATACACAACAATTTTTTTATCTTCATGAACCTTATTTAATCCAAAAGCAATTGAAGCAGCTGTTGGCTCGTTGATAATTCTCAAAACCTCCAAGCCTGCTATTTCTCCAGCTTCCTTAGTTGCCTGTCTTTGAGCGTCGTTGAAATAAGCAGGTACTGTAATAACAGCTTTTTTGAT
Source organism: Marinitoga sp. 1155 (assembly GCF_001021175.1). NCBI lineage: Bacteria > Thermotogati > Thermotogota > Thermotogae > Petrotogales > Petrotogaceae > Marinitoga > Marinitoga sp. 1155. The sequence goes on from NZ_AZAX01000002.1 coordinate 55,228, forward strand.
TTTTCCGCCTAAGTATGCTTCAGCATCTCTTACTAATTTTTGTAAAACAAATGCACTTATTTGTTGAGGAGTAAAGCTTTTATTATCTATACTTACTTTATAGTCAGACCCCATTTTTCTTTTTATTGATCTAATAGTCCTTTCAGGGTGTAAAACAACCTGCCTTTTTGCTGGTTCCCCTGCGATAACTGTTCCATCTTTAGAGAAATGAACAATTGAAGGAGTTGTTCTTTTTCCTTCTGCATTTGGAATAACTTCAACATTTCCGTCTGGTTTCATCCAGGCAATAGCTGAATTAGTAGTACCCAAATCAATACCAACAACATATTCTTTTTCAGCCATATTATCAACCTCCTTGATTAATCTTTTTTAACTTCCGTATATATTATACTCCAAAAATATAAAAAATGTTCAATTGAAAAGAAAAATTAACCAAAGCATAAAATCATTTATATTACACATTTATATATTAAAATAATATATATTTTACGAAAATTTATAGCAATCTTAACTATTAACTGCTATATAAATATGAATAAAAAAATAAAAAACTAAGAAATCCATAAATTAATTTATACTTTTTTTAACAAAATCTATGTTATAATTATAATATAAATTAGTAAAAATGAAAGGAGTGTTTGTTTATGAAGTTGATTGAAAAAATGTTAGAAGAATTGTTAATAGAGTCAGTAAAAAAAGTATATCCAGAAATAGAAATAAAAAATCCAGTTGTTCAAAAAACGGCGAACGAAAACTTTGGTGATTTTCAAACGAATTATGCAATGATAAATGCAAAAACTTTGAAGAAATCACCGAGAAGTATTGCGCAGGAAATTGTAGATAATCTTCCAGAAAATAATATAATAGAAAAAGTAGAAATAGCTGGACCAGGATTTATAAATTTTTATATAAGAAATGAATTTTTAACAGGTTATTTACTAAAAATAGAAAATGAAAACCCGGATTTTTCCTTTATAAAAGATAAAGGAACTGTAGTAATAGATTATTCCTCACCCAATATTGCAAAGCCAATGCATATAGGCCATTTAAGGAGTACTGTAATAGGGGATTCAATAAAAAGAATATATAAATATTTAGGATATAATGTAGTTGGAGACAATCACCTGGGTGATTGGGGGACGCAATTTGGAAAATTGATAGTCGGTTATAGATTATGGTTAGATAAAGAGAATTACGAAAAAGATCCTATTGGCGAGATGGAAAGGATTTACGTAAAGTTTGAAAAAGAATCAGAAAAAAAACCAGAATTACTTGAAGAAGCAAGATTAGAATTAAAAAAATTACAGGATGGTGAGCCTGAGAACAGAAAATTGTGGCAGGAATTTATAGATTTATCATTAAAAGAATACAATAAAATATACAAAAGAATGGATATAGAATTTGATACATATTATGGTGAGTCTCATTATCATGAAATTATGCCAGAAATAGTTAAGATGCTTCTTGAAAAAGGTATAGCAACATATAGCGAGGGTGCTGTTGTTGTATTTTTTGATGAAAAAGAAAATCTTCCGCCGGCAATAATACAAAAGAAAGATGGAGCATTTTTATATGCAACATCGGATTTAGCCTGTATAAAATTTAGAAGAGAAACATACAAACCAAATAGAATACTATATGTCACCGATGAAAGACAACAAACACATTTTAAACAGGTATTTAATATCGCAAAAAAATTGGGATGGGATGATAATTATCAACATATATGGTTTGGATTAATGAGATTTGCAGATGGGGTATTTTCCACAAGAAAAGGTAATGTTATAAAATTGGAAGAATTGCTTGATAAAGCTGTAGAAAAAGCGAGAAAAATAGTTGAAGAAAAAAATCCAAATTTAACAGATGAAGAAAAAAATGAAATAGCAGAGGCAATAGGTATAGGAGCGGTAAAGTATTCAGATTTAAGTCAGAACAGAATAAGTCATATAATATTTGACTGGGATAAAATGTTATCTTTTGAGGGAAATACAGCACCATATTTATTATATACATACGCAAGAATACAGTCATTAAAAAGAAAAGCAAGCGAAAAAGGATATAAAATTGAAAACTCTGAATTGATTATAAATGAAAAAATAGAGAGAAAATTAGGTCTATTATTAACTCAATTACCTGTAATAACAATGAGAGCAGCAGAAGATTACAAGCCAAATTTAATAGCTGATTACTTATTTGAATTAGCGCAAACGTATAATTCTTTCTATAATAATTTACCTGTTTTAAAAGAAAAAGAGGATATATTAAAATCAAGATTGTTGTTATCTCATCTGGCAGGAGAAGTATTGAAAAAAGGATTGGATTTATTGGGGATAAGAGTTGTAGACAAGATGTGAGGTGAAAGAATGATTTATTCTGTTGCATTTTCTTTATTATTATCAGGATTAGCAGCATATTATCTTAAAACAAATATATTTTTGATGATTTTAGCGATAATTTTTGGATTAATTACAGCATTTTTCTCTTTTAAGTCAAAAAAGTACGATAAACTCACAATAACCTTTTTATTTATAGGCGTTTTGTTATCAGTGTTTGGCTTTATAAAAAAATTAGACATTAATTTGTTTGTTGTCATGGTCTTATTATCTACAATATTTTCATCCTTATATAATTATAAAAAAAATAGATTATATATAACTTTGGCCTGGATATTAAATGCAATTGCAATTGGAACATATATCTATATAAATGTTTCAGCTACTTCTGCAATAATTGTAGGAATTTTAATTTTTCTATCAGGTTTAAGAGATATAATGCCTAAAAAACATGAGGTTGATGAAATTGAAAAGGATAATATTTAGATTATTTAAATCTAATAGATATTCAATTGTTTCTTTAATAGGCGCTATTGAAAAGGAAAATATAGATATAGAAATAATGTTAGAAAAAAATTTTAGTAGAATACTTGAATATTCACCAGAAGAAACTCTAATTGCATATTCATTTATGAGTTTTGACATATTTGATGTTGAAAAAGAAATACCGATACTAAAAGAAAAAGGGTATAAAGTAATTGCAGGTGGTCCACACCCAAGTGCAATGCCAAAACAAACATTAAAAATAGGATTTGATCATGTTTTTGTTGGTGAAGGTGAAAAAACCTTCACTAATTTTTTGAAAATAGGAACGGACAGAAAAATAATCATATCAGATGAATTTGTGGACTTAAATTATTATCCGCCATTTGCCATAAAAAATAAACATTTTATGCCTATTGAAATAACTCGTGGATGTCCGTTTTTATGTGGTTATTGTCAGACGCCTAATTTATTTGGAAGAAAAGTAAGGCATAGAGATATAGAAATAATAATAGAATATACCAAAGAAGCCATAAAAAATAATAGAAAAATTGCAAGGTTTATAACTCCTAATTCATTTGGTTACGGCTCAAAAAATGGTGTTATACCAAATGTGAATAAAATCGAAGAATTGCTATATAGCTTGAAAAAAGTGGGGATTGAAGAAATATATTTAGGTTCCTTTCCCTCGGATGTAAGACCAGAATCAGTTACACCGGAAATTTTGAAAGTGATAAAGAAATATGTAAATAATAAAATGATTATCGTTGGTGCTCAAAGCGGAAGTGAAAAAATATTAGATAGAATAAAACGAGGGCATAATTTGGAAAAAGTTGAAAAAGCGATTTCCCTTATTTATGAAAATGGATTTATTCCATATGTTGATTTTATTTTTGGATTTCCATTTGAAACTGATGAAGATATAAAAATAACCTTTGAGTTTATGGATAAAATAACCAGGAAATATAATGCAGTTATCCATTCGCATACCTTTATGCCATTACCAGGTACACCATTATTCAATATAGGTCCTGGTAAATTAAATAAAAAGTATTATAAAAAATTAGGTGATTTATCAAGAAATGAAAAATTGGCTGGATACTGGCATAAGCAAGAATATTTATCTAAAAAATTATATAATCATTTTTTTGGAGGTTGATATAATGAGAAAAATAATTGTTATTTTATTGATGTTGTTTCCTTTATTTGTTTTTTCTGAAATAATAATTCAAAAAGATATTGATTTAAATAATGATTCTGAAAATGAAAAAGTTATATTAAATGGAAATTATGTAAGTTCAGTATATGTAGATAATTTAAAATTATCCATAATCGGAAAAGAATCAACAACAATAAATTTCGATTTTGGAGTATATGAGCCTGATATATCGTTTTATGATTTTGATGGAGATGGAAATTTAGATATTTTTTTTAAAGGATATTCAGGAGGAAGTGGAAATTATATATATTATTATATATATTCTTATGAAAAAGGTGAATTATTAAGTTCAAAACAAAGTTTAATAGATTTACAGGCAGAATTTATGGATAATTTCAAAGTTCTAATAAAATATAAAAATTATTATACATATATAGACCTATCAGACAGAAAAAAACAGTATATAAAAATGAAAGCATATAATGAATATGGTCAATTTACCGGGGATTACAAAAGTTTATTTTTGGGGGGAATTGCCGAATTAAAACCTGTTGATTTTGAACATGATGGCATATATGAACTTAAAGGAACTATAAGTTTGTCAGGACTGTTTCATGCAGATAGGATAGGGTATATCTATTTTATTTATTCCATAAGGGAAAAACAAATAAAGTGGTTAGAAATATCAAAAGTTATTTATGTAAAATAAAACATATTTTAATATTTGTAGCAAAAAATTTTCTTGATTTATAATGGTTCTTATGTTATAATATGTTTCAGAGCTCGTTCCGGCGTAGCTCAACGGTAGAGCGGGTGGCTGTTAACCACTAGGCTGGGGGTTCGAATCCCTCCGCCGGAGCCATCATTAAAAACCCTTTAGGGGTTAACAAGAACGTCCAGTTACCATGCTGGACGTTTTTTGTTTAGTAAAAACCGTATTAATTCTATAAAAAAAAAAGCGGAATCTATATAAATTTATGTTATAATAAGAATGAAAAATAAATCTGGAGATGATTACAATGAAAAAACTACAAATAGGTGCACAAGATTATAAAAAACTAATAATAGAAATTATATAATAGAAAAGATTTAAAATAAAAAGATTTTAATCCTATATTTGCGTAGGCGTGAATATTTTCTTTGAAAATATTGAAAAGTTATTATTTAAAATAATAAATTATTATCCTATAACCCGCCGTAGGAGAGCGATAGCTCAAAAGTTTTTTATAAAATCAAAAATATTTAAACCAATACCCGCGGTAGCGTGTAAGGGCAATCTTCGAGCCTTCGTTTCATTTGAGACTTTTTAGACAGCCTATATAATTTATGTGTATGATATAATTCTATAGTGAAAATTAACACAAATATATTTTTTGAGAAATAAAAGTGTAAAATTTCACGTATATAATAAAGATGTGAAATAAAGAATGTAAAACTTTACTGTCACAAAGTGAAAAAAATCTCATTATGGAGGTGAATATTTATGTGGGAAAGTAAAATAAATATAAATTCAATTCAAGAATTTAGAGGAGCAACAAGGATGTATTTAGGAGTAGGTGCGCTTGAGAAATTTAATGATATTGCTAGCGATTTAGTGAAAAAAGGAATAAATAAAGTAATAGTGGTAACTGATGAAATTGTATATACAGTAACAAAAATAAAGGAAAAGATTGAAAAAATAATGGATGAAAAAGGTATTGAATATGTTGTTTATACAGGAGTTAAGCCTAACCCAAATGTAGATATGATAGATGAAGTAAAGAAAATGGGATTGGATTTTGGCGCAAAAGCTATTATAGGAGTTGGTGGTGGAAGTCATATAGATACAGCTAAGAGTGCTGCTATATTGTTAGAATATCCAGAATATACAGCAAGAGAACTTTATGAATTTAAATTCAGTGCAGAAAAAGCCTTGCCAATAATCGCTATCAATACAACACATGGAACTGGTACGGAAGTAGATAGATTTGCAGTAGCATCAATAGAGGAAAAAGGTTATAAGCCAGCATTAGTATACGATTGTATATATCCATTATATGCAATTAACGATCCATTAACTACCGTTACATTACCTGAAAGCCAAACAACATTTACATCCATCGATGCTATAAATCATGTTACAGAAGCGGCAACAACATTGGTAGCAAATCCTTATACGATATTATTAGCAAAAGAGACAATAAGATTAATCACAAAATATTTACCAGAAGCTAAAGCGGATCCACAAAATTTAACAGCAAGATATTATTTAATGTATGCTTCATCAATTGCTGGAACATGTTTTGATAATGGATTGTTGCATTTTACCCATGCTTTAGAGCATCCATTAAGTGGGATTAAGCCAGAATTACCACATGGTTTAGGATTAGCAATTTTATTACCTGCTGTAGTAAAAGCAATTTATCCTGCAAAACCTGAAGTATTAGCAGAAATATTCGAACCTATTGTTCCAGGACTAAAAGGAATACCTGGAGAAGCAGAAATAATAGCAAAAGGTATAGAAAAATGGCTATTCAGTGTAGGAGTGACTAAAAAATTATCAGATGAAGGTTATACAATTGATGATATTGAAAGGTTAATTGATTTAGCATTTAATACGCCGTCATTAGATATTTTGTTATCAATGGCACCTATAAAAGCAACTAAGGAAATTGTAAAACAAATTTATCTTGATTCAATGAATCCATTGAATAAGTAACCACTTCTTCCTTTGTAATACGGCTCCCATTGGAGCCGTTTTTTGTTTTAATATAATTCAATATCGAAAATGATTGATGAAAAAAAATTAATTCTCTGTTAGTATACGCAGGATATGGAATAATATTATTATCTCTACATTTATATTATACTATTATTAAGAAAAAATGAAAAATAAAAAAATAATAGATAATTTAGTATATTTGATATTTATCTATTATAATTCAAGATGATTATTATAGAGAGAAATTGTTTTAACATTTTTTTTGTGAGATAATAACCTATAAGTAACCTTGTTAAGTGAATAAAAACAATAAAAAATTAGAATATTAATTCTAATTAAATTTCTTTATAACTGAATTTTGTGTAAGGGGGGAGAAAAATGGCAGATGAAGAAATTTTAGGAAAGAAGAATGAAGAGTTAAAAGAAGGGTCAGAAGATTTTCCGTTGGTTGAAGTTCCAATATCAGAAAGGAAAGGGTTTTGGTCAATATCGGTAGTTTTATTAGGATTTACTTTTTTCACTGCAACGATGTGGGCTGGAGGTAATCTTGGAGTATCCTTTAAATTCTGGCCAGATTTGATGCTTTTAATAGTTGCTGGTAACTTGTTATTGGGATTATATGTTGCTATATTAGGGTATATAGCATTTAAAACAGGATTAAGTACAGTTCTTTTAGGAAGATATAGTTTTGGAGATTGGGGGAGTAAATGGCCAGATTTCATTTTAGGATTTACACAAATCGGCTGGTATGCCTGGGGAACTGCAACAATAGCTATTCTTTTGACAAAGTTTCTCAATTTACCCCAGGGATGGAATATACCGTTAATGATACTTTTTGGATTTGCTTTTTCATGGACTGCATATGTTGGATATAGAGGATTGGAATGGCTTTCAAGGTTTTCTGTGCCACTGATGACGATATTAATTATATGGAGTATGACAATAGCAACAAAGGATGCAGGAGGTTTAGCGGGAATTCTTGGGATAGAACCTACAAAGGATATGACAACAGCAGCAGCTATAACTATAATCTTTGGAACATTTGTTAGTGGAGGGACTCAATCTACAAATTGGACAAGATTTTCAAAGACAGCATATTCTGCTGTATTTGGATCACTTGTTGCATTTTTTATAGGTAATGGGTTAATGATTTTTGCTGGAGCATATGGTGGATTAGTTTATCAAGAGCCGGACATAGTAAATGTTCTTGTAAAACAGGGATTGCTATTTTGGGGGATAGTAATGTTATTTTTGAATATTTGGACAACACAGGATAATACAATTTATAATTTTTCTGTTGCAGGATGTAACTTTTTTAGAACAGAGAAAAGAAGATATTTTACAATTGGAGGCGCTGCAATAGGAACTATTTTAGCAATATTGGGAATGTATAATTGGCTTATTCCATGGCTTGTTCTTCTTGGAACGTTTATTCCACCAATAGGTGGAGTAATTATGGCAGACTTTTTTTACAAACATAAAATGAAATATCCAAAAATTACAAATATAAAATTTCAAAAATTTAATTGGTCTGGAGTTTTAGGTTATATTGCAGGAGCTTTAATTGCAAAATATAGCCCCGGTGTTCCTCCAATTAATGGTATTATAGGAGCATTTGTGTTTTATGTAATTTTTGATATATTGTTAAAAGTATTTGGAATAAATAATAATCATGAAATAGTTGTAGGTGAAGAATCATGAAAATGATAATAAGAAATGCGCATATTGGCGAAGATAAAGAATTAAAAGATATTTTTATTGAAAATGGAAAAATAATAAAAATAGGAAAAATTGAAGAAAAGGCAGAAATAGAAATTGACGCAGATGGAAAATTGGTGTCGCCACCATTTGTTGATCCTCATGTTCATCTTGATGCAGTACTTACTGTAGGCGATCCTCAATATAATATATCAGGAACGTTATGGGAAGGAATAGAAATATGGAGCAAAAGAAAATTGAAATTAACCCATGAAGATGTGAAAAAACGAGCTAAAGAGGCTTTGAAATGGGCTGTGGCTCAAGGGATTTTAAAAGTAAGAACTCATGTAGATGTTTGTGACCCTGAATTAACAGCTTTAAAGGCAATGGTTGAAGTTAAGCAAGAAATGAGAGAATTAGTGGATGTTCAAATAGTATCTTTTCCACAGGAAGGGATAGTTAGTTTTCCAGATGGAGAAAATTTAATGAGAAAATCATTGGAAATTGGAGCAGATATAGTTGGTGGAATACCTCATTATGAATTTTCGAGAGATGATGGGATAAAGAGTATTGATATTATAATGGATTTAGCTAAAAGTTTTGATAAAGATATAGATGTACATATTGATGAAACTGATGACGATCAATCAAGATTTGTAGAATATTTAGCAGCTAAAACTATAAAAGAAAATTATTTTGGAAGAGTTACAGCGAGTCATATTACTGCTATGCATTCATATAATAACGCTTATGCTTATAAATTAATGAGTGTATTTAAAAAAGCTCAATTAAATGTTATAGCGAATCCGCTTGATAATATAGCTCTTCAAGGAAGATTTGATAATTATCCGATAAGAAGAGGCATGACTCGAATTAAAGAGTTATTAAAATCAGGAATAAATGTTGGATTAGGGCACGATTCTGTAATGGATCCGTGGTATCCGCTTGGAAGATATAATATGCTTCAGGTAGCTTTTATGGCTTTGAATGTTGGACATATGACTGGATATAATGAAATTAATGAGATCTTTGATGCAATTACATATAATTCCGCAAAACTTATGAATTTAAGTGACTATGGAATAAAAGAAGGAAATAAAGCTGATTTAATCATTTTAAATGCACCAAGTAAAATAGAAGCTATAAGACTTAGAAGTGAAGTGCTTTATGTAATAAAAAATGGAAACATTATAGCTAAAACAACTCCAGCTAAATCTTATGTAAATGATGAAGAAATAAGTTTTAGAGTGATAGGTATATATGAATAATTAAAAGCGACTCTTATGAGTCGCTTTTCCATCTGAAATATACCAGGCATCCTTTTAAATAAGAGATTTCAATTTTTTCATTTATAGTTTCATTGCTTATACCAATAGGGTTGTTAAAAAATAAAGTTCCATTTTTTAATGGATATTTAAAACCATTAAGATAAATTCCTTCTGTTCTTTCTGTTAGCGAAAAGATTGACCATATTTCACCTTTACTCACCTTTTTATCAAAATTTTTAGGTATTTTTGAAATTTCTAAAAATTCTTCCTTAAAAATAATTTCTGTATTATATTTCTTTAACAAAAGTAAAGCTCCAAATATATGATCTAATCTATTACCTAAAAAACCTGAAATAATAATTTTTTTTGATTTTTTTTCAATGGCAAAATCAAGAGCTAAATCAATATCTGTAAAATCTTTATCAGATCTATATTTTATAATTTCAACATCATTTGATTCTGCCCATTCTATCGATTCTTGAGATGCGGAATCCAGATCTCCAATTAAATAATCCGGTTCGATATCCAATTTTTTAAACAATTCAAGACCTTTATCTACTGCTATCAGAAGATCTGAATTACCTATAATATTTTTATAAAATTCAAGAGAACTTTTTGGAGTTCCACCTGATATTATAAAGGTTTGCATTATTTTCCACCCCTTAATTGATTTTTATATTTATTTACAGTTCTTCGAGATATTTTTATGTTTAATTTTTTTTCAATTAATTTAGATAATTTACTATCAGAAATATTCATATTGTTTTTTATAAAATTAAGTATAATCTCTTTTTTATTTTTTTGAGCATCTCTGGTATTAAAAAGAGTTGAAAATGGAAATATAATTTTTTTTAAATTCATAAAGTATTTTGATGCAATACTTCTGCTCACAGTGGAGGGTGAAATATTTAATTTTTGAGCTATTTCTCTTATTCCAAGTGTTTTTGGCGTGTTTCCATATTTTAAAAAATTAGAATTTTCTAAAACAAGTATTTCTGCCAATACATTTAGATATTCTTTTCTTTTATTGATAGCGTTTTTTATTATATATAATTTTTCCATTTCTTTTTCAATATACTTTCTTAAACTCTTTTCTTTAAAAGATTTAAGATTTTTGAGATATATTTCATCTATTTCCGGGAGAGTTGGGATATTTACCTGCCATTTTATGTTGCCGTTTTTTTCAAAAAAAATAATATCCGGCTTAGCATTTATATATATAATATTTTCTCCATTTTCTAAACTTGAGAGCGGCAATCCAAATTCTCCTTTTTCTTTTCGTATTTTTAATGCATCATTTAAAGATTCTTCAGCAAATCCAGAAGGTCCAAGGTTTTTAAGAATTTCAATTAATAAATCATAATCTTTTTTGTTGATATTATATTTTTTAATAAATTCTCGCTTTGAAATAGTTAATATTCCATTTTTATCGAGATATTCAAATAAAGTTTCTGCATAATCTTCAAGATAAGATGGGACAAGAGCTAAATATAAGGGTTTAATTTCTTCTAAAAAGCTGATTTTGTATGTTGTTGTTTCTAAAATATAATCAAGATAATCTAAACTATAAAAATTTAAATTATCCTCTTTAAATTTTAAGAATACATTTTCTAATATAAAGTCATTAATTTCATTATCGAGTTTATTTAAGGGCATTTGAATAAAATTTAATGCCTGTATTTGTTTTTGGTTTAGAGATTGTTTTTGCTTTAATTTTTGAAGCAATTTTCTTTTAATCATTCATGACCTCCAAAATAGCTTTATATAAGTTTTTAGCTATATCAAGAGGGGTTGAAAAATATTCCGATTTTTCACCACTGACGATTTCAGCAGTTCTACCAGATAAATAAGATGCAACAATACTTGCTTCCATAACATTTAGTCCCTGTGCAATTAGACCTGCGATGATACCGGTAAGTAAATCTCCGCTTCCTCCTTTAGATAATGCGGTATTGCCAGTAATATTGAAAAATGTTTTTTCACCATTTGTGATTATTGTGGTAGCATCTTTAAATACTATAGTAGCCTTTTTAACTTTTGCAAAATATTCAGTGTATTCATAATTTTGTCTTATTTCAATTTCATCAGTTCTTACAATTCTTTGCATTTCACCAACATGCGGAGTTAATACTATATTTTTTCTTAATCTTAATGCATCGACAGCATAAAGTGCATCTGCATCAACAACAATAGGAGCAGTTGAATTTTCAACAACACCTCTGACAAATTGCATAGTTTCATTTGAACGACCTAATCCAGGCCCTATTACAATAGCAGAAGCTTTTTTTATATTTTTATAGATTATATCAATATCCCTTAAGGAAAATTTATCTTTATTTAATGATTTATATATAATACCTGGTTCATGTTCTAAAACAGATGAAGATAATGAACTTGGTGTAATTAATTTAACCAATCCAGCGCCAATTTTTTGTGCACCTATTGCAGAAAGTACAGATGCACCTGGAAATTCAGAGGAACCTGCAAGAATTAAAACATTTCCAAAATCATATTTTTGAGAAAATTTCGGTCTTTTAGGTAATAACTTTTTTATCATCTGTTTTGTAACTAACTTTCTATGAGAAATTTTGAATAAATCTTTTGGAAATGAAAGAGGTGAAACAACAATTTTTCCTGAGTAATCTCTTCCTGGGAAAAAGATATGTCCAAGTTTATAACTACCAAAGGTTATGGTTTTATTTGCTTTAACAGCAGTATTATGTATTTTACCATTATTTGAATTTATCCCTGAAGGAATATCTATAGAAATCACATATCCTCTTTTTTTAGAGTTTATAATATCGATAATCTCCATAATCTCTTTTTTTAAATTGCCTTTTAATCCTATACCGATTAATCCGTCAATAATACAATCAGCAGTACTAACATGATTTTTGAAATCGTCATTATATTCTATAAAATTATTAAATCCAAATTTTTTGATGGTTTCTAATTGTTTTTTGAATAAATTACTTTTATTATTTCCTACAATAACAATTTTTATATTTTTATATCCTTCATTGAATAACAATCTGGCAGTTGCCAAACCATCTCCGCCGTTATTCCCACTTCCCAATACAAATAAAAAATGTGTATTTTTATTAAAATCTTTAATAATTTCGTTATAAATGGATAGTGCGGCCTGTTCCATTAGAACCTCAGAAGAAATTCCATATTCTTTTGAAGTATAATTATCTATTTTTTTCATTTCTTCAGAAGTTAAAATATGCATATAAAATCCTCCTCATAATAAGTCTTATTTTAATTTTATCACATTTATTTAAATTTTCAGAGGGAGTAAATAAAAACTGAGGCAAAATACCTCGGTTTAATTTGATGATAGACATTTTTAAAAATAAAAATTTTAAATTATTTTATATTAGATTTAGTTATAATATAAAAACTGAGGCAAAATGCCTCAGTTTTTATATTCCTAACATTCTTTCAATTTTTGCTTTATCAAAACCAACTATTGTTTGATTTCCAATTTCTATTACAGGTACACCCATTTGTCCAGTTTTTCTAACCATTCTCTCAGCAGCTTTTTGATCTTTTTCTACATTATATTCTTTAAAAGGTATCCCTAATTCTTTGAAATATTTTTTGGCCTTTTTACACCATGGACATCTTGAGGTTGTATATATAGCAATTTTTACATGAGCCAACTTAATCCCTCCTTATTATATACAATTTGTATATATCTAAATATATTTATGCCATAATATATTTAAATTTAGAAGTACTTTTTGTAAAAAATAAAATTAGTTTAGCAACAAAAAAATTAAAAAATAGAGTTAGTTTCCAATAAAATAATCTTCCTTTTAAGGAAGATTATTTTATTGATGATAAACTTTTTTATATTAAAGAGTTTAAAAATATGTACTTTATAGCAAAGTTAAACATCTATAAGGAGATTAATCAACATTATATTCTCTCACTGGAATAATTTTATCCAGTCTAACGATTTCTATTACTTTTTTTACATTTTCATTTCTCACATTGTGTAACTCCATTGAGCCACCCTTTTTTTTGTAGTTCATAAAGAAATATAAAATTCTTCCTAATCCGCTACTATCAATATAATCAAGATTTGACATATCTATAAATATCCTTTTTATTCCATTTTCGGCTAATTCATTTAATTCATCTCTTAGTTCTTCAGAGTTGTTTATATCTATCCTACCATGTAAAAAAATCGTCGCACTATTACCATATATCTCCTTTTTCATAATTCTCCTCCTTTCTTAGCGAAGCTAAATGATTCGCTCTTTGTTTTAATATTTGTATTTTATATTTATTTTTAAGTAAGCCTTATCTTGACTTTTTATTTCCTTTTAAAGATACTGTCTCAAATATTATAACATAAAATGTTATATTTTTTGAAGTACGATAGCACACTTTTTTGAAATATCTCCTTCTAATATTCCATTATAAACGCTAAATTCTTTTCCTGTAACAGTTTTTGTGCTATATATAATTTTAAAATTTCCATTATTAATTTCTGATAACCATACTGGAATTTCGAATTTATATGTAAAATTGTTTATATTTACGATAACTATTAAGTTTTCTTTATTGTCCCATATATTATATACTATAAATCCTTTGTCCCAAGATAAAAATTCTATTGAACCATTTCTTAAAACATTATGCTCTTTATAGAATTGTATCATATTTTTCATAAAATTCAAATTTTCCTGGTATAAATTTTCATGTAATTTTTTCCATGGAAATGTTCTTCTATTATCTGGATCAGTCCAACCAGGTAATCCTATTTCATCCCCATAATAAAGACCGGGTGCTCCAGGTAATGTGAAAGCCATTAAATATCCAATTTTAAATATATCCCAATCTATATCAAATTCCGCTTCTTTATGTCCAAGAGTATTAGCTCTTCCAATTTTTTTAGTTGTACGAGTTGCCCATCTTGAGTGATCATGATTACTTAATTGATTTAAAGATACATACTTTGAATTTAGAGGTAGTTGGCTCCAAGCCCATTTTAATTGTTTTATAAACCATTCTGAATTTCCAATTAATTCTGGTTTGAAATCATCATTATGTTTTTCCATACCTGTTAAATAATAACTTATAGGATCCATTGAACCTATATAATTCATTATACCATCCCATGATAAACTTTCTATCCATTCTTTTGGAGATTCGTAATCTTCAGCAAATATTAAAGCGTTTTTATTAGCTTTTTTTACTATTTTTCTGAAATATCTCCAAAATGTTTTATTGATTCGTTTGCCTTTTCCCAAATCTCTAGCTACATCAAGCCTCCAACCGTCTGCGTTAAAAGGATGTTTTACCCATTTTTCACCTATTTGAGATATATATTTCCAAACTAACATTGTTTTATTATAATTTAATTTTGGTAAAGATTTATATCCCCACCAACCTTCATATTCTTCACCATGCCAGTAAAAATATTCTGATTCTGGTAATTCTTTATTATTTGCAATCCCTTCATTTTCACCATATATTTTATATTCATTAACCCACTTATGATATGAACCACAATGATTAAATACACCATCTAGAATTATTTTAATATTTCTTTTATGAGCTTCTTCAACAAGGTTAGAAAATAGTTTATCACTCTCTATTAGATTTTTTTTAGATGTTGTTCTTACTTTATATTTTTCATCTAAGTTTTCAGAATCTTCAACTATTACTCCTAAATGAGGATCTATATGCTCATAATCCTGTGTATCATATTTATGAGGACTGGGTGAAACAAAGATAGGGTTTAGGTATATTGCTTCTATTCCTAAATCTTTTAAATAATCTAATTTGTCAATTATTCCTTTTAAATCTCCACCATAAAATTCAATATGTCCTTTATCGGGATCTGGCAATTCATCCCAATTCTTTTTCTTTATAGGTTCTCTGTCATATATGTATTCACCACTAACAGGATCATTTGATGGATCGCCGTTATAAAATCTGTCGGGGAATATTTGATAATAGATGGTTCCAATCGCCCAATCTGGTACTTCAAAATCTGGAATAATAACAAAGTCTTCGATAGGACGTTTTTCTACTATTCCTTGAGAATCATATTTTATTTTTCTGTTAATTTTTATAAAATCCAATTCAAAATGATATCGTATTAATCTGTTAGTCAAGGTAAATTTTTTGGAAAAGTACCAATAAAATTCATTTTCTTTTTCCAATTTCATAATTGAATGTTTATATTTATGTGAATGTTTTTGCGTTGATAAATATAATTTTCCTGAAACAGGACCTAATTTTTTTGATACCCTGATTTTAATAGTAATTTCATTGCCTATTTTGGGATTTGTCGGGTTAAAGAAATTTTTACTTTGATCGGAATATATTCCGAAAATCATATAATCATCCTCCAATATTTTCCAGTTTTTGTATTTCAAGAATAATTTCATTTTCTTTTTTGGTAATATTTTCAAGCTGTTGCTCTAAACTATTTTTTTCTTCTTCCAATTTTATCAGTTTCTGATAATCTTGGGAATAAGAATACATTAAATTTTCAATATTTTCAATATCTATAATTATTTTTTCAAATTTTTCTTCTAATCTCTTTTTTTCACTTTTTAGTGATTTTATTTTATTTTTTATTTTTTTATTTGTTTTGTAGTCTATATTATAGCTATTTCCTTTTTTTATTTTAAATGAATCATTTATTAATTCTGGTAATATTTCATCGAATGATTTATATTTTAATAATGCTGAATTTTTAATCAAATAAAAACTATCAGATAAATTTTTTATTAAATTTTCATCATGTGATACCATAATTATAGCACCTTTAAATTCTTTTAGCGTTTCTTCAAGAGTTTGTATAGTAAAAATGTCCAGATGATTTGTAGGTTCATCCAAAATTAAAACATTAGGTTTTTGTAATATTAATTTTGCAAGAGCTAATCTGGTTAACTCTCCACCGCTAAGAGTTTCAACGCTTTTAAATACAGTTTCCCCTGAAAAACCGAATCTTCCTATATATTTTCTTACTTCATAATCCTGCCATTGTGGAACATCTTTCCAGATTAACCCCATTACATCAAGTGATTTGTTTAGTGAGGATATAACCTGATCTAAATATCCTATTTTTATATTATATCCCCAGTTAATATTCCCTTTTACAGGAGATAATTTACCTGTTAATAATTTTAATAATGTTGATTTCCCGCTACCATTTTTCCCCAAAATGGTAATTTTTTCCCCTTCATTTATTTCGAAATTTATATTTTTTAACAATAAATTATTTTCATTATAGCCAAAAGAAAGATTTTTAATTTCTAAAACTTTATAACCGGTTTTTTTAGGTTCTGGTATTTTTATTTTAATAATTTTTTCTTCCTGTAGTGATTGTATTTTTTCAAATTCTTTTAAAAGTTTATCCCGTAATTTTTCTCTAAATTTAGCCTGTTTCATCATTTTTTCTGTTCCCCATTTTCTAAACCTTTCAATCATTGAGTTTAATCTATTAATTTCTTTTTCAAGGTTTTTCTTTCTATTTGTTATATTAATGAGGATATTTTCTCTAAGAGTTAAATATTGTTTATAATTTCCTTTAAAATCCCATAATTTAAAATTGTTAATTTCCCAGAATCTATTTGCTAATTCTTTTATGAATTTCCTGTCATGCGATACAAATATCATAGCTCCTTTATAAGCTTTTAAATAATTAATGAGCCAATTTATAGAGTATATATCCAGATGATTTGTAGGTTCATCTAATATCAATAAATTGTAATCTCCTGCTAAAACTCTACCAAGCGCTAATCTTGTTAATTCACCACCACTCAAAGAATTTATTTTTCTATCCCAATGATTTTCATCGAATCCCATACCTTTTAAAACAGATCTTACAATTTTATTTTTCATTTCATCTTTTATATTTTTTTCAATTTCTTTTAAAACATAATTAAAAAGGGTTAAATTTAATTCATCAGCTCTAAATTGTTTTAAGTATCCTAATTTTAAATTTTTTGTTTTTAAAATATTACCCTCCAATGGTTCGATTTCCCCATTTATTATTTTCAATAGTGTAGTTTTTCCAGAACCATTAGCACCTATTAAAGCTATTCTATCTTTTTCGTAGACTGAAAGGTTAATATCATAAAATATATCCTGAGTGCCAAAATTATGTGATACATTTTCTATTTTAAAAAGCATTGAACTCACCTCATTCATTATTTGCACATTGATAAAATTAATTCTATTGCTGGTGTTTCTCTTTGTACATTAATTTATCAGCAATATCGATTAATTTATCGATATTGATTGCATCATTCGGATAAATAGAACATCCAAAGCTTACAGAAATGTTCAATTTGATATTTCCAAATTGAAATGGCGTTTTAAGAGCTTTTTTTATTTTATTTACTACTTTTTTTGCTCCGTTTTTATCGGTATTAAACAAAGCAATTATAAATTCATCTCCACCTATTCTTGCAAACATATCACTTTCCCTTAATACAGAAGAGACCCTTTCAGCAAAAAACTTTAACACTTCATCTCCTATTCTGTGCCCATATGTATCATTTATTGACTTAAACTTATTTATATCCATATAAATAAATGCTATTTTTTGTTTTAATCTCTTTTCTAAAACTATAATATCTTTTATCTTAGAAATAAAAGCCTGTCTATTATATATTTTTGTTAAAAAATCGTATTCAGCAGATTTGCGAAGTTGTTCATCTACTTCTAATTTCCATAATAAAAATTCTAAATTTGATTTAATAATTTTAGCAAAATTTTTATCAATGTTTTCAAATCTTTTTTTATACGAATCAAGCGTTATAAAACCATATAAATTATTTTTTATAAATAAGGGGATTATCAAAGTTTCTTTTATTTTTTCTAAATTACCATATTTTATTAGTGTATTTTTATATTTTATATTTTGCGAATATTCTTCTTTCCAATTAGAAACAACATATGGATTTTTTAACAAAAATCTTTCACTATTTTCAATTTTAAATTTTATAGGTTTTAATTTGTTAATATCAAAACCTTTAACAGCTTTATACTCATAATGTTTTTTATTTTTAAATATAATAGCTCCTGTTTCTGCAGATGGAACTATGTCAACAAGTTTATCTATAATTTTTTGATATAGTTGTTCGTTCCATTGGGACGAGATTATTTCATTAGATAATTTTAAGAATTCATTTGAGAAATTATTTTCATATTCCAGATGTTGTATATATTTTTTTTCTTTTGTTACATCTATTCCGGAGGAAAAAATAAAAATTATGTTTTTTCCTTTTCTAATATAATTATTATGCCAAGATACAATAATTTTTTCCCCATCATTATTTATTATCTCATTTTCATAATATTCAACGGGTTCAATTTCTCCAGATAGTATTTTATTAAACACTTTTCTTACTTCATTTCGTAATTCCTGAGGAATAAAATTATCAAACCAATTTTTTCCTATTATTCTATTTTTTTTAACTTTTAATATTTCACATGCTTTATTATTAATATCATATATATTTCCATTTTTATCAAGAACCACATTTATAGTTTGTGCAAGATTAAAATAATTTTCAAATTTTTTCTTTTCAAATTCTAATTGTTCTTCAAGAATTTTTCTTTCTGTTATATCATAATCCACTTCCTGAATTATATATTTATTTTCTCCAATTAAAATAGGAGAAATATAAACCTCAACCCATTTTATATCCCCATTTATTGTTTTATATTTCCTTTCAAAAATATGAAATAATTCCCCTTTTTTTATTGCTTTTTTAATTCGCTGAATTATTTCTTTTTCTGTGTCATCTATATGTTTAGAATATGGGATTCCCTGCATTTTTTCAAGTGATGAATACCCCAATAATTCTGCAGCTTTTTTATTTGCTTTTATTAACTTTAAACTTTCATCCCAATAAAATATAGCATTATTGGAAAAGTTAAATAAATATTCATAAATATTTTTTTTCATAAATTCACCCCGATTTTTTGCTATAAATAAAATGGGCATAAAATGCCCATTTATGCCATTTCAAGAGCAATTTTCATCATATTTGTAAATGACTTCATTCTTTCTTCACTTGAAGTAGCTTTTTTGGTAACTAATGAATCAGAAACAGTTAATAAACATGCAGCATTTTTGCCAGTAACCATGGCATTTGCAAATAATGCAAATGATTCCATTTCAACAGCTATACAACCATAAGTGTCTCTTATTTTTTTATAATCTTCAAAATTAACTCTGTAAAAAACATCAGAACTGTGAATTCTTCCTTTATGAATTTTGATATTTAATGAATTTGCAGCATTTTCCAGTTTTTTATTTAATTCATTGGAAGGTTTTAAGATTTCATCATCTATACCTCCCATAACCTTTGCGAAAGTTGATTCGCTATATGCTTCTTCGACCAATATAACATCGTATAAATCAATTTCATCAGTGTAAGCACCACAAGATCCAACTCTTATTATATTTTGTACATCATAGAATTTAAATAATTCATATGAATAAATGCCTATACTTGGCATTCCCATGCCACTTCCCATAACACTAATTTTTTTACCTTTATATGTTCCTGTATATCCGAACATATTCCTTACGGTGTTAAACAAAACAGGATTTTCTAAAAATGTTTCTGCGATAAACTTAGCTCTTAATGGATCTCCTGGCATAATAACTGTTTCTGCAATAATGCCTTTTTTATCAACTTCAATATGTGGTGTAGGTATCATGCAAATCGCCTCCTTGAATTTTTTTGCAACCTATCTTAACAAGATATTATACATCTTTTTAATTAAGAAGAATATTCAAAAATAAAAAATTATGATAAAATACAAAATATAAGTTCTAAATAGAAAGAGGTGTTATCTTTGATTAGATTATTTTTTATTTTTTTTAGAATATCGGCATTGGCGCTTGGCGGTGGATATGCAATGATTCCTGTAATGTCAAAAAACCTCACATCTAAAAAGATGATTACAGAAAATGAATTTATGGAAATACTATCTATAGCTCAAGCAATGCCAGGACCTATTGCATTTAAAACATCATGGTTAATTGGAAAAAAAATAAAAGGTATAATAGGTGCAATTATAGCATCTTTGGGTGTATTAATACCTCCGTTTTTTAGCATAATTTTAGTAGCTCTAATATTAAAAAGATATTCGGATAATATTTATGTTTCTGGATTTACTAAAGGTGCATATGCATCATTGATAGGTATGGTTGCAGGGATTCTATATGATTTTGTGAAAACAACAAAATTTAATAAATATGATATTATAATTATAATATTATCCATATCAATAATATTTTTTTATCCTTCATATACTATTGTAACATTTTTTTCAACCATTATAATTTTTTATTTTTTGGAAAAAAGGAATGATGAAAATGTTTAAAATGGTCTTTCTTTTTTTTGAAATAGGTTTTATTTCGTTTGGGGGAGGATGGGCTTCTCTTGGTATTATAAAACAATTAATAATTGAGAATAAATTATTAACAGAAAAAGCTTTACAGGATGCTATTTCTATTTCCCAGATGACACCGGGACCAGTTGCTGTAAATCTTGCAACATATATTGGATATCTAAAATATGGGTTACCCGGAGCTTTTTTAAATACCTTATTTCTGGTAATGCCGGCCATTATATATTACTATATAGCTAAAATGTTTTTGAAAAAATTTAATTTAAATAAAAATTCATTAATGAAATCACTTAGATTAGGAACTGTTGTATTAATTTCAGTAACTTTTTTATCCGTATTAAAGCCAATAATAATAGAAAAAAATATTATCAGTGCAATTATAGCTTTGTATGCTTTAATATTATTTATAAAAACAAAAATAGATCCAATATATATAATTCTAAGTTCAGCTATAATTGGAATGGTTATTTTTTCATATGTTTCATATAGTTTATAATTTAGTTTTTGTCAAATTTTCAAAAAGGATTAAAGAGGTTATTTCACCAACTCCTCCAGGAACTTCTGTAACATATGCTATGTTTTTTACATCAGGTTCTACATCGCCAACAATATAACCGTTTTTGACATTAATTCCAACATCAATAATTATACTGTTTTCTCTTACCATATCTTTTTTTAAAAATTCAGGTATTCCCGTAGCCACAACTATTATATCAGAATTTAAGGTTATATTTTTTAAATCTTTTGTATGACTATGGCATATTGTTACCGTAGCATTGTTTTCCTTATTCGAAAGCATTATTGAAACTGGTAATCCGACAATTACACTTCTGCCTATTATAGTAACATTTTTTCCATCAAGATTTGTAAAATTATTTAATATCCTAACAACAGAATCGGCTGTACATGGTTTAAAATAGGATTTTCCATATATTAAATTTCCTAAATTATAAGGGGTAATACCTTCAATATCCTTTTTAGGATCAATATATTGCAAGACTTCATAAGGTTCAAAAGGAAGAGGTTGAGATAAAAATATGCCATTAACTGTCTCATCATTATTTAAATTTTCTATTGCCTTAATTAATTCTACTTTTGAAGATACTATTTTTAATTCGTGATTAATATTTAATTTCCTTGATAATTTTTCTTGAGAACGTAAATATGCAAGCGTTGCGCTATCTGGATCTAAAGCAACGCTTACCAATTTTAAATTTTTATCTTTTGTTGATATAATATTATTTTTAATCTCTTTTGCTAATTTATCTACTTTAATAATCATAAGTGTCACCTCAAAATAAACCGAAAATGTTGCCTTTTGCATCTATATCGATTTTCTCAGCATTGGAATGTTTTGGCAGACCAGGCATTCTCATTATCTCACCTGCTAAAGCTACTATAAAACCCGCACCTGCGGATAACTCAAAATCTCTAATTGTAAAATTGTAATTTGAAGGGGCTCCTAATTTTTTTGGATTATCAGATATTGAATATTGTGTTTTGGCAACTATAACAGGCAGATGATCATAACCATGTTTTTTAAGGAATTTAATTTTATTTCTTGCCGCCATTTCATAATCAACATGTTTAGCTCTATATATTTCTTTTGCTAATTTTAATATTTTGACTTCTATAGGGTCATGCCAGTTATATATTGTATTTAATTCACTCTTTTTATTAGATTCAACGATAACTTTTTTGGCTAAATCAATGGCTCCCTCGGACCCTTTGTAGTATGCTTCATTTATAGAAATTGGAATGTTTAAATTCTCGACAAAATTAACGACAAATTTTATTTCTTCTTCAGAATCGGTGTCAAATTTGTTTAAAGCAACAATTATAGGTATACCAAATTTTTTTAAATTCTCAATATGTACTTTCAAATTTACAATTCCGTTTCTTAATGCGTCAAGATTTTTTTCATTAAAATCTTTTAATCCTCCATTATATTTTAAAGCCCTAATTGTAGCAACTAAAACAATAGCATCCGGTTTAAATCCAGCGGTAGGAGAAACAAAATCAAGAAATTTTTCCGCACCGAGATCTGCACCAAATCCGCTTTCTGTAACAACGTAGTCAGATAATTTTAAAGCCATTTTTGTAGCTATTAGTGAGTTTGTTCCATGAGCAATGTTGGCAAATGGACCACCGTGTATAAATGCTGGTGTGTTTTCAATTGTTTGAACCAGATTTGGGTTTATAGCATGTTTTAATACAGTTGCAAGTGCACCTTCAATCTTTAAGTCACCAATTGTAACTGGAACACCTTTTTTTGTCCTTGCAACCACTATATTTTGAAGTCTTCTTTTTAAATCTGGAATATCATCAGCAAGACACAAAACAGCCATTATTTCTGAAGCGGCTGTTATAACAAACCCATCTTCTCTTGGTTTCCCATTAGAGTGTCCGCCTAATGCAATTACAATCTGTCGTAAAGCTCTATCGTTCATATCAATAGCTCTTTTCCAGAAAATCCTTGTTTCATCTATATTTAAATCGTTTCCAAATTTTATATGTGCATCCAATACTGCAGATACAAGATTATGAGCTGTCGTTATAGCATGTATATCTCCTGTAAAATGCAAATTTATATCTTCCATTGGCAATACCTGAGAATACCCTCCACCAGCAGCACCACCTTTTACCCCCATTACTGGGCCAAGAGAAGGTTCTCTTAATGTTACAATAGACCTTTCCCCTAATTTATTAATAGCCATTGAAAGACCTATACTGGTAGTGGTTTTTCCTTCGCCAGCTGGTGTTGGATTAATCGCAGTAACAAGAATTAACCTTCCATCTTTTTTTCTTTCAATATTTTTCAAATAATTATGTGAAATTTTAGCGATATGATTTCCACATTGATGAATATATTCTTCACTTATTCCAAGATCAATAGCAATATCTGTTATTTTTTTTAGTGAAGCTTTTTTAGCAATTTCAATATCATTTAACATATAATAATCACCTCTCTTATATAATATTCGTATGAAAAATTTTTTGATTTTTTCATTGCAATTTTATTTAAGTTTTAAAAAAAATAGTCGATACAAAGCGTGTGAATGGGTGAGATATATCTTACAAGATTATATCAGAACATAGTTTTTGTTTATTGAAAATGCAACGTTAATTTTATTAATATTATATCAAAAAAATGGGTATATATAAAATCGATATGGAAAGATATAAATGACTTACTTTCTTTTAAATTTTACAGAATAGTTACTATAATTATTATTGAGAATTAATTGATAATGTGATATAATGGCTCAGGATATTATGTAATTAATTAATCGGTTGATATATTAATTTTAGTTAAACTAATAATTAAAATATTGTGAGGTATTAATATGAGATACAGTGAAATAATAAAAAAATACATTCAAAATTCGATAAGGCAAAATATAATTTTTTTGCTAATTATAATTGTATTATGGATTTTAATGTTTTTAAATATTAATTCAACTTTAAAGTCAGTATCTGTAATTAATTTAAATAATTTTAATGACATAATGAATCACTATTATTATCATTTGAAATATATCAGTATAATAAACGATGAAAAGTTGTTAAAAGATATAGGAATTTCAAATTTTTTTATAATCGATAAAAGTGGAAAAATTAGAAAAACTTTACCAGAAAACCAATTGGATGAAAAAAATATATCAAATACAGAATTTTATTCTGAACTAATAAAAAAAAATTCAGGTATTTTTATTTTTAGAAATAAGTTTTTTGATGAAAAATCTCATATATATATAGGTGGTAAATTCAGTAATAGTTATTTGATTGGAGAGTTGGATGAATTAAGATTTGAAATAGATTCAAATTATTTTTTAACAATTCAAGATAAAAGTGGGAGAATTATATATTCAAAAATTCCAGTAAAGGAAATAAAAAAATTTTCAATGATAAATAATAGAATTTTTATAAACAACACAACAAATTGGAATGATCTTAAATTAACAACTTCATTGGATATTACACTTCAATTATTATACAATTTGGTGATTTCTTTATTTGTATTTTTAATAATAATATGGAATTTAGTTTCAAGGGGGAAAAGTACTAAATTTATCCATAGATTTGAACTAGAATTTTCTAAAATAATAAAAAGTATGGAAAGCTTTTTAAAAGAATTAAGAATATTAGATAGACAGAGTTTTTTAAATATTTCTGTGAGTGATTTTGAAGAGATTTTAGAACCTATAAGGGATGAAAACTTTTATTTCGAAGAATTAAATGAATTGAAAGAAGTAGAATTTTTATCCATAAAAGAAATGCTTGAATTATTTGATGAAATCAGTGCATCAACTGAAGAGTTAGAAGCTACAAATAAAGAATTAGAAGATTTATATATGCAATTAGAAAAAGCATATAATGATCTCGAAGAATCATATAGAAAATTCTCTTCACACTTATCATCAATTGCTGAAGAATACGATGAAATCACAGGAAATCATATTGAAAGAGTGGCAAAATATTCGCGATTAATTGCTGAAAAAATGGGATTTGATTCTAAATTCGTGGATGATATAGAATCTTATGCTCCACTTCACGATATAGGAAAACTTATGATCAAACATGAAATCTTAAATAAGCCAGGTGGTTTAACAAGGGATGAATATGAAGAAATGAAAAAACATACAATATTTGCTGATAAAATTTTTGGAAAAGATGAACGTTTCAAAATGGCAAAAAATATAGCAATGTATCATCATGAAAATTATAATGGAACTGGATATCCTTTTGGTTTGAAGGGTGAAGAAATTCCAATTGAAGCAAGAATTGTAGCCCTTGCCGATGTATATGATGCTTTGCGTAGTGAAAGACCATATAAAGATGAATATACGCATAAGGAAACATATAATATAATTACCAATGGGGATTTTAAAACAAAACCAGATATTTTTGATCCGAAGATATTAAATATTTTTAAAAAATATCACAAGGAATTTGATAAAATATATACTGAATATAAGAGAAAAGAAATAATTAAGGTTGAAAAGTTTGATAAAGTTGATTAATGAAAATATATTTTTAATAGTTGGGATTAATGGTACTTTAGTAATATGAAAAAGTTGATAATATTTTTTTTTCTTCCTATATAATCCTGAGAATATGGCTCGGGAGTATCTACCAAACAGCCGTAAACTGTTTGACTATAGGGAGAGGGTTGTAGGGTTTTTTGTTGCACCTCTCTTCCAGAGAGGTTTTTTGTGTTTTAAGGTGCCTATTTATATTTTAATTAATTGTATATAGATTTTTTCTATAAAAAATTATAGATTATGTGAAGTTATTTTTGTAACTTTGAAATTAAAATTAACATCATTTTAAACTAATAGAAAAAATAAGGTAACTCATATTCTATACAATAATGTTAAGGTTTTTTGATATTTTTATAACTCAGGAGGTGTTATGGGGTGGAAAAGTTTTTTAAATTAAAAGAAAACGGAACAACAGTAACAACGGAAATCCTGGCAGGGTTGACAATTTTTTTAAGTATGGCGTACATTTTATTTGTCAATCCTAATATTTTAGTAACAGCTATGGCTCCAGGAGCAGAGGTTGGTTCAACTGTTTATAGTCAGTTTTTTGGTGCTATAATGGTTGCAACAATATTTGGTGCTGCAACAGCAACATTGGTAATGGGATTATATGCTAATTATCCATTTGCATTAGCACCAGGTATGGGATTGAATGCTTATTTTACATATACTGTCGTATTAAAAATGGGAATTCCATGGCAAGTAGCTTTGGGTGCTATTTTTGTAGAAGGTATAATATTTATTCTTTTAACAGCATCAGGGGCACGAAGTTTTGTGGTAAAAGCCATACCTCAAAATGTTAAGTTTGCTACAAGTGCAGGTATAGGTTTATTTATAGCATTTATAGGGTTAAAAAGTGCAAATATTATCGTTTCAAACCCTGCAACTTTTGTAGGTTTAGGTGATCTGACCGATTCGAGTGCAATGGTTGCAATTATAGGTTTAATAATTACAGCTGTTTTATTTGCTCTTAAAGTTCCGGGCTCTATTTTATTGGGTATTATAATTTCTACTATAATCGGAGCATTTCCTGTGTTTGGTGTTACTCATTATCAGGGGATTGTTGGTAAAATTCCGAGTATTGCTCCAACATTTATGAAATTGCAATTATCCTGGGGAGACCTTTTAACAGGATCTTTTTGGGTAGTAGTTTTAACCTTTTTCTTTGTGGATTTTTTTGATACACTTGGAACATTAACAGGATTAGCGCAAAGTGCTGGTTTTGTTAAAAATGGTGAAGATTTTCCAAGATCAAATAAAGCATATATGGCAGATGCAATAGGAACCTCGGTTGGTGCTTTGTTTGGAACTTCTACAGTTACTACATATATCGAAAGTGAAACAGGTATTGCACAGGGTGGAAGAACCGGTTTAACTTCTGTTACCGTAGCGGTATTAATGTTATTAATGTTATTCTTCTCTCCATTGGGATTAACAATACCTGCCGCCGCAACAGCTCCCGCCTTAATTTTTGTTGGATCATTAATGCTTAAAAATTTAACAAAAATAAAATGGGAAGATACAACAGAAGCAGTGCCTGCATTTATTACAATTATCATGATGCCTTTAACATATTCTATAGCAAATGGTATTGCGCTTGGTTTGGTTGTATATCCATTAGTAAAACTATTTTCTGGTAAAGGAAAAGATATTCATTGGTTAAATTGGATTTTAGCTATAGCTTTTGTTTATTACTTAATATTCTTACAGCACTAAAAAAACAGCCTGCATAAATGCAGGCTGTTTTTTTATAATGTATGTTATAATATGATCAAAAATTTTGATATTAGATAGAAATCTTTTATTTAAATATAAATATTAAACTTTATTTTATATAAAATATTGTATAATATTAGATAAGAACAGTATGTAATAGATATTCTATATGTAATTTAAAATAGAAAAAAGGAGTGGAATTTGTGAGAATAGCTATAACTGGTGTTACCGGCTCTATTGGAACTCAAACACTGGAAGTTTTAGATTTTCTTAAAAAAAAGAACTTTGATTTTAAACTGGTTGGTGTAAGTGCAGGTAAAAATAAAGAAAAATTAATAGAAATAATAAAAAAATGGAAGCCTGAATATGCGGCTATTGAAAATGCTAACATGGAATCTTTTGATAAAACTATAATTTTTTCAGGTAAAGATTCAACAATAAAAATGCTTGAAAAATCAAAACCAGATTTTGTTCTGGTCGCTACTGGTGGTGCTGCTGGAATTAAATATACAATAAAATCAATTGAAGTAGCTAAAAGAATTGGACTTGCAAACAAAGAATCAATAGTGTGTGGTGGAAATATGCTTTTAAATTATGCAAGAGAACACAGTACTGAAATTATACCAGTTGATAGCGAACATAGTGCATTATTTCAATTGAAAAATGGAGACACATATCCTTCAAAAATAATAATTACAGCATCTGGCGGAGCGTTAAGAGATTGGCCGCTTAATAAATTGGATGAAGTTACAGTAAAAGATGTTTTAAATCATCCAGTATGGTCGATGGGAAAAAGAATAACTATAGATTCTGCTACTATGGTAAATAAAGGGTTAGAAGTAATAGAAGCATATTATTTATTTAATTTAAAAAAAGAAAATATAGATGTATTAATAAATAGAAATAGCCATATTCATGCTATTGTGGGATATCCTGATGGTGTTATGAAATTTCATTATGGTATTCCAGATATGAAAATTCCTATTGCGTATTCTATTACCTATCCCAGAAGAATCTATGAATATAAATTTCCCGATTTAACATTGGCACCTATAAAATTTGAAGAAGTTGATTATAATAGATATCCAGCTTTAAAAATGGCTTTTGATATTTTAGGAAATCAAAAACTACAAATTGTTTATAATGCTGCTGATGAAATTGCTGTAAAACTTTTTTTAGAGAAAAAAATAAAATATACTGATATTTATAAATTAATATACCAAACAATAGATAAATTCATTAATAGAAATATAAAAATATCCGAATTTTCTGATATAATTGACTTGGATAAAGAAATAAAAAAAATAACAAAAATGAATTATAAAGAAATTCTGGAAAGATAACAGTATCTATTAAAACGTTGGAAATTTAATATTAGAATTTAAAGTCGTGGTTTCGCGACTTTTTTTAAATGTATATTTAACTAAATATTAAATATTTGTCTTGAAAACTCCATATCAAGGTGTTAAAATAGACTGAAAACAAATTTTCATAGGAGGAATTGACATGAAAGAAAAGCATTGCTCATTTTGCGGAAGACCTGCCAGTAAGGTTGAAACATTAATAGCTGGACCAGGAGTATATATATGTAATGAATGTATAGAATTATTTTCTGATTTAATAGAAGAAGATTATGTGAAAGAAAATAGCAAAAAAGAAACTGTAAAAAAAGATAAAAAATTACCCACACCAGCGGAAATTAAAGAAGAATTGGATAAATATGTAATAGGGCAGGAGCAGGCTAAAAAAACTCTGGCTGTAGCTGTTTATAATCATTATAAAAGAGTATTTTATGGCAATACACACGATGATGTTGAAATAGAAAAATCAAATGTATTGATGATAGGTCCAACAGGTACAGGTAAAACTCTCATGGCAAGGGTTTTAGCAAAGATATTGGGAGTACCTTTTGCCATTGCTGATGCGACACCTTTAACAGAAGCTGGATATGTTGGTGAGGATGTTGAAAATATTATATTGAGATTATTGCAATCAGCTAATTTTGATCCTAAAAAAGCTCAGATGGGAATTATATATATAGATGAAATAGACAAGATAACAAGGAAATCACCCAATCCATCGATAACAAGAGATGTTTCAGGTGAAGGAGTTCAACAAGCCTTGTTAAAGATAGTTGAAGGAACGATTGCAAATGTCCCGCCTCAAGGTGGAAGGAAACACCCGTATCAAGAATTTATTAAGGTTGATACGTCAAATATATTATTTATAGCTGGTGGAGCATTTGATGGTCTTGATGAAATAATAAAACAAAGAATTTTAACAACAACAATGGGGTTTGGTACAGATATAAAAGGAAAAAAAGATATGAAATTGGGAGAAATATTGAAAAACGTTACTCAGGATGATCTTGTGCATTATGGATTGATACCGGAATTTGTTGGAAGATTTCCAGTTGTGACAACATTAGGGGATTTAAGTGCAGAAGATCTGGTAAAAATTATCAAAGAGCCTAAAAATGCAATTTTAAAACAATATAAAAAAATGCTTGAATTAGATGGAATTGAATTGGAATTTACAGATGATGCATTATTGGAATTAGCTAAGTTAGCTTTAAAAAAGGGAACAGGTGCAAGAGCACTTAAAAGTGTGTTTGAAGATGTTATGCTGGATATTATGTTTGAAGCGCCAAGTAAAAAAGGTATTGTAGAAAAAATTATTATTGATGAAAAGGTAGTAAAAAAAGAAAAAGATCCTGTAATAATAGAGCGGGAGAGTGCATAATGGAACCTATAATTTTTTCAATAGAAACATCATGCGATGAAACGGCAGTAGCAATATTAAAAGGAAAAAATAAAGTTTTATCAAATCTTGTTGTATCTCAAATTGATATACATAAAATTTTTGGAGGAGTTGTTCCAGAAATTGCTTCACGAAAACATTTAAATTATTTAAATCAGTTAACTAAAAAAGCATTTGAAGAAGCAGAAATAGAGCCTGATAAAATATCTGCAGTAGCTGTTACATATGGCCCCGGATTAGTCGGGGCTTTGCTTATAGGTTTAAATTTTGCAAAGGGGCTTGCTTTAAATTTAAATAAACCATTAATAGGCGTTAATCATTTATATGGGCATATTTATGCAAATTTTATAGCTTTTCCAGAATTAAAGCCGCCTTTTTTAATTCTTCTGGTATCAGGTGGTCATACAATGATATTATTAGCAAAAGATTATTTGCATTTTGAAATTATAGGACAAACTATAGATGATGCAGCTGGTGAAGCTTTTGATAAGGTAGCTCGAATGTTGAAGCTTGGCTATCCAGGTGGCCCAAAAATTGATGAACTCGCTAAAAACGGAAAGCCTGTATATGATTTTCCAAAACCATTGTATAATAAAGGTTATGATTTTTCATTTAGCGGATTGAAGACATCGTTATTATATTTTATAAAACAAAATAAAAATTTTAAAATAGAGGATGTTGCAGCATCTTTTCAAAAATCATTAATTGATACGCTTATACATAAAACAATTAAAGCTTCAAAAGAGTTTAAAATAAATGATATTATAATTGCTGGTGGAGTTGCCGCGAATAGTTATTTAAGAGAAAAAATAAAAACAGAAAAAGAAAAAAATAAAAAATTGAATATATACTTTCCTCCATTAAATTTGTGTACGGACAATGCATTAATGATAGCAAGAGCTGGATATGAAAAATATATAAGAAATAAATTTGCAGATTTAAATTTAGATGCAATTCCGAATTTGGGGTTGAAAGATATATGTTAATTGGAAAAGTTGGCCTGGCCCCTATGGCGGATTATACAGATTTTGCATATAGGGAAATTTGTAGAAAATATGGTGCGGAATTTACATTTACTGAGATGATTAGTGTAGAAGCTCTTATCAGAAACAAACAGGAAAGTTTTCAAATGTTACCGAAAAAAAATGAAAAAAATATTGGTATACAGTTATTCGGCTCTAATATTGAAAGCTTTGTCAAAGCGGGACAAATGGTCCAACATTATGGAAATTGGATAGACATCAATGCTGGATGTCCTGTGAAAAAAGTGGTAAAAAAGGGTGCTGGGTCAGCGCTTTTAAAAGATTTAGATAAATTAGGTGAGATAATAAAAAAATTAAAGGAAAGTGTGAATATTCCTGTTGGAATTAAAATCAGATTAGGGTTTGATGAGGATATAGCTGAAAAAATTATAGAAGTTGTACAGAAAAATAAAGCAGATTATGTCATTGTTCATGCTAGAACACAAAAACAATTATATTCTGGAAAAGCAAATTGGAAAAGATTTAAAGATTTAAAACGAGTATGTGAAATTCCTCTTGGTGCCAGCGGAGATATATACACTTATGAGGATGTTAAAATATTAATGGAAAAATTTGGAGTAGATTTTGTTATAATTGCGAGAGGAAGTATAGGAAATCCCTGGATATTTTCAAACCAAAAACCGGACATAGAAGAATTAAAAGATATTGTATTAAAACATATTTCAATAATGATTGATGAATATGGTGAAAAAAAAGCAATAAGAAAATTTAAAAAAATTTTTATTGGTTATACAAAAGGAATGAAAAATGCTCGTGAAATACGGAAACAAGTACCGCATATAAACACATATTGCGATTTAAAAAGGGTAATTGATATGTATATTTTTTGAGAAAGTTTTAAGATAACAGTTTAATATTATTATTTAATGAATTTTTAAAGTATAATAAAAATGCAAAAGTATCATTTGCGTAAATACATTTACAAAATAGAATATATATTTTTTAGTAAATTGCCGGATAATTCCGGCATTTTTTTGATGAAAGGTAAATATGATATAATTTCACCATGGAGAAAATAAAACTCTTTTTAAAACAAAAAAGAAAAAAGATATTTTCCTAAGTTTGACAGTTATTTTTTTCATAAAGAGAGATAATGCTGAAATATAGCTTAAAACATCAATTGTTAACTTTTTATTAAAAACAAAAGTGTCACCAACTAGAAGAAATATTAATGATGAAACACTCTAAATTAAACGTTGAAAAGTTAGAAGGTGTTGTTGCTACAATTTTTGAAGCAGTAAAGAAATTTTTTAATTATACCTTTTTATATAAAACTTCCTTTTTTAAATTGTTATGGTTTGTAGAGAAACATGCGAAAAACGAACGAGGAAATCAAATTGCCAATTTAAGTTTTATACATTATTACTATGGTCCAATTCCAAAAGGCGGAAAAAATGATGAAGGTATTTTTTTGGAATATCTTAAAAAAAGAATTTAATAATTATAGATGTGGAATTTTCACCGGATTTTCTAAAAGAAACTTATAAAATTAGGTTAAAAGACGAAACTACGATAAAATATTCAACAGATGAAGAAAGGAAATTTGTAGAAAAGATTGTAAAAGAATACGGTTCACTTTCTGCCACTCAATTAAGTGAAATTACACATACGGACGAGAAATATATTAACACCTATCATGATGAAATTATTTTGTAAAAAATTATCGTCTTGACCCCAAAAAAATAGGCAAAAAATAGGAAAATTTCATTTCTTCACACGAATGAAAAAAATCAAATGGTGATTAAATTTTTTTCTGTTTATGCTATAATTAAAACAAAGCATATGTTTCGTAAAAGGGGATGAGTAATTTGAAAGATCAAAAATTTAAGAAGATTGAAATTAGAAATTATAGAGGAATTGAAAAATTAATTATTGATGATTTAGCAGATATTAATATAATATTTGGAAGTAATAATTCAGGAAAGACTTCTATGCTTGAAGCAATATTTGCACATTCAGCAGGGCTAAATCTTGGAGCTTTCTTTAATGTCATTTTTCCCAAACGGCAGAGTGGGAATTTTTCAGGAACTTATGATTTCGGAGAAAATATATTAAGCCTTTTTTATAACTATTTTGAAATGTTTAAAAAAAATAATACTTTAAGGTTTGAAATATTTTCAACTTATAATAATAAAATGGAAAATAAAACTTTTTTTGAGTTCAAACATTCTACATTACTTTCACCTTTTTTTGGGGAACAATTTGAGGAGAAAAATTTGAAAGTAGATGAAAATGTATTGAACAAATCCTTTTTTGGTAAGATGACAATTGATTTAGTTAATGAGAATGGAAATATTAAAAAGAGCTTTAATATTGTTCTTCCACCTCAATATGAAAACGCTGAAATTTTAAAATCTGCAGTATATCATGATATTTTAAATCATAGAGAACCTCTTAGTGAAGTGAAAATATATGGTGTCCTTAAAAGATTTAATAAACTTTTTGAATTTGTTAATAAGATGAAAGAAATTTTTCCATCTATTAAAAATATTGACAATATTCCTTTACCTGATGGGACATCTAAAATTTATGTAGATATAGGAAATGAAAAGATTCCACTTTCTTTGTTTGGAGATGGCTTTAGAAGATTATATTATTTATTAGGAAATATGGTTATGTATCAAAATTCCATACATTTAATAGAAGAAATTGATTCGATGTTTCATCCGGAATCTATACCAATTTTAGCAAAAACGCTTAATGATTATTGTATGGAATATAAAAATCAATTGTTCATAACATCGCACAATCAGGAATTTATAGAAGTATTTTTATCTTCATTAAAAGATAAAGAAGAAATATTAAAGAATAATATAAGAGTTTTTACTCTAAAGGAATATGAAGGTAAGTTGAAAATATTAAAATTAAATGGAGTTGAGGCACTTAGAAATATTAAAGAATTTCATCTGGAGTTGAGATGATGAATATACTTATAATTTGTGAGGGAAATACAGATAAACATCTTATAGGTTTTTATTTAGAAAAGAAAGAAAATTATAAATATCAAAAAAGGTCTGAGTTTTTTACAATCCAATTAGAGAAAAATCAATTTCAGATTAATTTGTCGAATCAAGAAAATAATATTACAATAGTTTCTGTGGGTGGAAAAACAAGAATTTTTGGTTTTTTTGAAAAAGTAAAAGAATATATATCTCAGGTTAGAGATAAACAAAAGTTAATTAATAAAATAGTTATTATGATTGATAGAGATGAGGATTCGGAAAGAGATTTGCTAAATATGTTTAATAACAAGATTAGCAATATTAATACATGGGAAAAAATGAGTATTTCTAATCAAATGTTTGATGAAGTAGATGTAGATTTTTTTCTTCTTGTCATTCCACCTGAATCGAATGGAGCAATGGAAAGATTTGTGATAAATTCTTTGAAAGATAAATATGATTATATTGTTGATGAAGTAGAAGTTTGTGTAGATAATATAAGTAAAAAAAATAAAGAATTTCGTAATAATGAAAGACTTAAAGATAAAGCGAAACTTGGATGTGTTTTGTCGATTTTGTCTCCAGAATGGAGCCTTGACAAATTGACTGAAAAAATGAAACAGATAAATTGGGAAGAACTTGATAAGTTTAATAGAGTATATTCGAAAATATTTAAATAAAAAGATTGAAAAAATACGGTTTGCTTTCTGCCACTCAATTAAGTAAAATTACACATATGGATGAGAAATATATTAATACCGATCATGATGAAATTATTTTATAAAAAATTATTATATCACCATAAAAAAATGAGATGGATAAAATAAATCAAAGTAAAGATATCTGCATTGCCCAGGGGGTGAAGCCGGGCTGGCTGAAGGATAGTTGATAATATATTCAAATGTAATAGAGGATTTTGAATATATTTTAGAAGAAACATAAGGTTTATAAAAATAAATTTTGAAAGTCCATCAAAAATATAAAATAACTATAAATCAGTGAGCGAATTCAATTTAGAGAGAGGCAATCCAGAAAACAAAGTAAAAAATAAACCAGAGGAAAGAAAAGGGGACAAAAAAGTAGAAAATAAATATGAAAAGTGAAATA